>NZ_JBCNFP010000092.1:0-8001 GCF_050481165.1 Paenibacillus cisolokensis | reverse complement strand
TCAGCAGGCACGCCGAGACGCTTTAATACACGTTAAGGACAAGGCGACATTCTGGCGGGCGGCAAATGAGTATTTTGTCCGCGAAGAGCTGCTATACATCGGTGCAATGGGTTGGGTCGCGGACTTACTCGTAAAGCGTTACGGTCTTAGGAGGACGCAGTTTGCAATCCTGCACTTTCCGATCCCGGAGGCGCACGAGCCACTCCGGGCGCAAGCAATGGGCAAACTTTTTCGGCGGGACAAAGGAGACAACGCTTTTCTGTTGCGTCACATTGCCCGATTGACCGAACAACTCGATGCCGCCAAAAAGCGCACGTCGGAGATTTACCGGGCCAACGAGCGGCTAAAGGCGGAGGTTGCTGAGTCGCAGCGCAAACTGGCAGACGCCTACGCGACGATTCGGAGACTGGAGGATAGCAAGATTGTCTCGGTAAGGGAGCCGGAAGACAAGCGGCGGCTCCGAGAGCAGAAGGCGTTTATCGCCGATCTGCTGGCCGAAGTCCGGCGGCTTCGTTCTATGTTGCCGGAGGAAGAAACGCAGGATCCGGAACCGGAGGACACCACAAACGAGGAAGCGCAGCCGGATAAAGAGCCTGACTTTACTCACTTGTCCGGATTGACCGTTGCGCTGATCGGTGGTCGCGACGGTCATGCCGAACTAGACGGGTATCCTTGTCGGGTTTTGCGTCACGGCGGGCGCAAATTTGACCCGGATTATTATGCGACGCTTGCAGCTGCTGATGTTATTGTTGTATTAACTCGGTTTATATCGCACGCGGCCATGTGGGACGCCCGGGCGTACGCAGTAGAATCGGGAAAGCCGATCCTTTATAGTGAGGCAATCAACGTCGCCCGGATACTCGGGCAGATCCCGCCTATCAACCCAAAAAAAGGCGAAGAGCAGGAGGCTTAATGCCGACCTGCTCTTTTTTTTGGTTCTTCGGATTTTATGGAGGAATTGGAATAAAGAAAGACGCTCATTTTCGAGCGTCTCGGTAATCCTCTATTTGCTTCCGAGTCCATATCGGCCCGCTCGCGAGCCGTTGTATCGGTTCTGGAAACGCCCCGCGTCGCATATATACGCCAACTCTACGTTTGTCCCAGCCGAGGATTTCCGCAGCTTCGGCGTATCCTGCGAGCGGGGGAATCAGTTTCCCACTGCGAGGGTTGTGACGTACTTATAGATTATCTGGTCAAAGTCGTCTACCGTCTCTTCGTAGAGGTGTGCCCGCGTGGCCTCGCGTTCCCAGGCTTCGTCGCCAACTCGACCCTCTTCGACCTCAATAAGAGACATCGCCAGATCGTCGTATTCGCTGATCTGGTTGGCGGGCGCTCCAGAATCATCGTTAAAAATAACATAAAATTTCATTTCAATCCATCCTTTCGCCCTCATCCGGTATCTCCGGCCTATTGGTGTTATGTATGTCTTGTTTGTATGTCTTTATCATACATGATATGTATGTTAAAGTCAACATTGTGTTGGAAAATTATTTTTGACTTTCCACTACAAAATCCGAATACCCCAAAAAATAAAAGAGGCCGGGAATCCGTCCCCGGCCTCATTCTTCTCCAACCAATTTGAACTTGCCATCTTTGTATGTTCCGAGAGGATAATTTTGCACCGTTATCTCATGCTCGATTTCATTCCATTTTGGAGCGTAATCCATGTACTCTTGTCTTACCATTTCGTAATAAGTGCCTGCTTGATCTAAGATACTCTGGGTCATTACACGTAACTCCCGATCAGAGTAGTCGAATTTACCCTCCCCTTGGTATCTCAATGCAGTGGATGGCTGCATACCAAGATCTATCTTCGCCCCGCTGGTCCCCATCGAGGTCAGTGTTTTCCAGAATATAATACTTTCGATTTTAAAATTGTCAGTTACAACAGCGCCGCTTTCCATGTCATGAGCGAGCGCAGCAAAGATTTGCGCGTTGAAATATTGCTTATTGACTTTATCTTGTTCTGCAAATTTCTCCGATATACTATCATAACTCTTTTGTAAATCTTCAAAGGATTGCTCCAATTCAGCAAATGAACTTTCTGTGCTGACGCTTTTGACATATGTCACATAAGCAAAAACGATTGCGGCGATAGCGAGGATTATGGCTGCTGCCGAAATCGCTACCAGCCCTTTTGAGACACCGCTTTTCCCAGGTGTCAGATTACTCTTTTCGACCACCATCACGTCTTCCAACTACATTCTCCCCTATCATCTAATATTTACCGCATATTCTACTACAAAAGTCCCGCATTGGCGATATGTGGAAACCCTTCAGAACCAAAAATCACCGGCCCGGACATCATATCCATGTTTGCGTAATGCTGCTACAATCCGCTGGACGGTCCTTTCCTGCGGCTCCACCTCCCCGCTGCAAAGCCCCGAAATAGTGTTCCTTCCGACTCCTGACTCCTTTGCGAGCCACCATTGCGTCAGCTTGTTCTGATCAAGAAATGTTCCCAGCTTCGTCCTTTTCTTGCCTAAACCCATCATATGGATCGCCTCCTGCCTCTATGAACAGGATGGACAATCTATGAAAAAATTATTCAAAAACTGTGCAACTTGAGCAAGCAGTTGGTCATAGGCTACTGACATAACCGGATACATCACGACAGGATTCGCGATCGTGTGGTTCGGTAACCAGTGAGGCAAGGAGAGTGATGTCATGGGCATTGTGGCGATCGATGCCGGCGGTGCGGAAACGAAGGTTTATGACGGCCGGCAGCTTCGGAGATTTCCGTCGATGATCGGCGACTGGCGGGAACGGAAGCTGCAGCAGAGACACGGAGAACATGACTACGAATGGGAGTACGACGGCCGGAAGGGCTTCGCTGGCACGCTGGCGCTTTACGAGAGTGAGTGCGCAGAAAGCCAAAAGGGCGACACTAAGGCGCATCCTGACGCCCGCCTGCGCGTGTTGATCGCGCTGCATCAGTACGCCGAAGGTATGGAGCATTCGATCGTCGTCGGCCAGCCGATCGGACGGCATACGCCGGCTGAAAAAGACGAGATCAAGCGTATGCTGGTCGGCCGACATGAATTGACCGTGAATGGCGAGCGCCGGGTCTTGGTCATCCGACGCTGCGAGGTAGCCGCAGAGGGCGTAACAGCCGGGCTTCTCGCGACGGAAGGGGGAACGATCCGTGTCATCGACATAGGCAGCGGAACAGTCAATTTTGGGACGCTGATCGACCGACGTTTTAATGACCGCGGGAGTTTTACGCTCCCCGCCGGACTGGAGACGGTACGCTCCGCCGATGCCCTGGGGCGTCAGATCGCTCTTAGGGCGCTTGCGGCCGGTTGGAAGGGGGACGATGCACTCTATCTGTGCGGCGGCGGAGCGGAGCCGCTCATGCCTCACATCAAGGTGTATTTCCCGGGAGTGCGCTTGCTCGACGGCGATCCGGTCTTTGCAAACGTCCGGGCATTTTATTTGATCGCGAGGCGATTGTATGGCGGCTGACGTTCAGATCGAGCGGGTGCAGGTGTGTTTCAACGTTCGGGATCCGGATCAGCTGGCGTTGTTCGAGCGAGTATGCAGCAGGCCAAACCGCTCCGCGTATATCAAGCGGTTGATCGATCGGGATATGCGCGGTGGGACTGTAGGATCGGGGCCGGCACGGGCGACTACGAGGCCGGCAAACGAAGATTTTTCGATTGAGGAATTCATCTGAATTTTTGAGAGGAGAAATGCTGAATGGTCGAATTGACACCGATCTTTAAGATTTTGGGCGTAGGAGTCGCGTCGCATTTCGGGGGCGTCGCGCTCGAAAACATGGGGCACGGCGGCAAGGTCGTGTATCTGAAGATCGCCGGCTACGTCGTATCGGCATATATCGCCTTCGACGCCTGGTGGGATGCGCTGCGGCACATCGCGCACCTGTTCGGGGTGATCGTATGAGCAAGCTTGCAATCCTCATACTGCTTAAGCTGTATCTGGACCATCGACGCAATCGCGTGCAGGTAATCGGGCCGATCGGAGGTGTCCGCCATGAGTGATCGTATCGGCTGGTCGCTGGTCGGTCTGGCCGGCGTTCTGGGCGCCTACGCGAGCTATCTTTTCCATCGCCGTCTTTGCCGGGAACTCGCTGCGGAGATCGTCGATTGGTTTGTCTGATACCGCAATAGGTTCCGCAGTAGCTGCCCCGGAAATAACCGGTGTAGCACTACCACGGAAGTACAAGCAAAAAAAGCAGAAAAGAGCGAAATTCTATATTTTGTTTAAGGAGCGACGCAAAATGATTTTAAGGAGCGATCGCAAAATGATTTTAAGCGGGGCGACTGTAATGGCGGCGGCGGCCGCCAAAATCATCGGAGCGGCCGCCAGCTTGTGGGTAGCTCGAACAGCCTGGAAGGCGATGCCAGAGCCAGCGGTCCGGGCGAAGCTGCGAAAGCTTTTCCGCGACGGCGAGATAGTCCTTAAACGCAAAGGGCACAAGGGAAAGGAACTCCGAAAGTATCCCGTCCTGCAGCGGGTATCGATCTATTCCGACTGCTTCCAGGCTGTTTTTTCGTTGCCCGACGGGCTGGACCCTGCTGTGATCTACAAGCGCGATTGGCTCTTTCAGCAGGTGTTTGGCGAGCATCTTGAGCTGACGGGCACCGCAAAGACATTTACGCTGACCGTGTACGCTGTTGGTAGCAATCCCTTCGACTATGATCCCGAGTCCGTCAGCAAGGCCGTGGAGGGCCTGAGATTGCCGATCTATGTCGGCCGCAGCCGGACCGGCGAGGAAGTCTATGACATGGTTGATCACCCGCATTTGCTGATTGCCGGAGAGACTGGCAGCGGTAAGTCCGTCGCCCTGAGATCGATCTTGACGACGCTGATTCGGTCGACCGATAACCTGCAGCTGTATTGCGCCGATATGAAGCGGTCCGAGTTCCATGTTTTCCGCGACGTCGCCGATCAGGTCGTCGTGGAGGTTCCGCAGCTTCATACGCTGCTGCTCAAACTACGCAAGGAGTTACGCCGGCGCGGCGACCTGCTCGACAAGGCTGGGCTCGCCAATGTCGTCGATCTCCCAGAGGCGGAGCGGCCGCCGTTCATCGTTCTGGCAATTGATGAGGTAGCGCTGCTTAAAAAAGAAAAAGACCTCATGGAGGTCATAGAGGAGATCAGCGCGATCGGCCGGGCACTCGGGGTATTCCTGATCCTCTCGATGCAGCGTCCGGATGCCGACGTACTCGATGGTAAGCTCAAAAACAATCTGACTGTAAGAATGGCGTTCCGTCATGCCGATGAAATTAATAGCAGGATAACGATCGGCAGCGGGGAGGCAGCAGAGATCAAGCAGAGCCAGAAGGGGCGCATGGTTTTCAAGCTTGATGGCTGGCGGTACGTTCAGGGGCCGCATCTCGATCTCCCGAGGGCAAAGGCGCTGCTTGAGCCCTACAAGCGCCCTACAGCGCCTCCTGAGCCGCCAGAGACGCCAGAGGGAAATGAGGAGATAGAATGGGGGCTGATCGAATGATTGCGCGCGACAGGGCCATTATATCCGATCTGGAACGGTTTCGATGCCTTACGAGAGACGATGTCGCGGAACTGCACTTCGCGGGGTTGAGAGATCCGGTGAAGGCAGCCAACGCCGCCCTGCTGCGGCTTCGGCGGGACGGCCGAATTGCTGTATCTCGGGCCCGGCGGAAGTATATCTATTTCCCGGTTCCGGGTATCAAGAAGGATAGCGCTAAGATCGATCATTTCCTCGCCATCGTGGATTTTTACCGGCAACTCCGCAGGATTGAGGAGCCACGACGCTTTGAAGTCGAGCCGAAATATGGTAAAGGACGTCCGGAACCGGATGTGTTTACGATCTGGAAGGGGGTGCCGTGGTTCGTCGAGATTCAACGGACAGTATACAGCGACAAAGTAATGAGTCAGAAGTTGGATCGTTATGAGGCATATTTTCATAGCGGGGAATGGGAAAGGGAACCGTGGCAGCCACGAGAAAAGAAGTATTTTCCCTATGTCTGGATATTAGGTGCAGTGAATTATAGGGTTCATGGAAGATCATTCCGTATACTTCAAACGAAGGTTGAGGATGTTTGCAAAATGTAATTTATTACTATTTTCGATTCGACACAATGTGACAGATTGTTGCATCGGAAAAGATTAAAATTATTAGAAAAAGAATGAAGGGAGGAGAGGGACAAATGTATTCCGAATCTGAACTCATACGTTCTTAAAATCTCCAGAGGGGAGTGCGGATTTTTTAGTCCCGCATTCGCCTGCTAGAATTGGCATTTAGCCTCCAGGTGTAAAGTTGATCCATCCGTATATTTAATATTACGGATACTGTGTACATGGCATCTGCGTTCATCAATCGCTCGTTATTGCACCAATACGATACGATGCGCGTAGAATAGCCAGTTCGCCGAGACAGTTCTGCTTGTGAAATTCCTCTGTTGTTGAGCCAATACTGAAGCAGGCACTCCCCACGGGAGAAGTGCTGCAAATTGTTTGTCCCTCCAATCATGTCGAGGATTGTCGATAATTTTTCTGGGTCAAAATGCTTATTTAGCGAACATTCGTTCGTGTTAGGTGTTATAATTACTACATGAGATTATCACCCAAGGGGGTACATATTATGGGAAAACAGATTGACCTTGAAAAAATTATCTCTGGACTAAAGTCCATGGGTGTCGATACTTCACAAGTGGAAGCGAGGCTTGCTGTTATACTTTCCAACGCTTCAACGCAGCTTCAAGAAGATCAATAATGTCTTTCGCCTCGTCTTCGCTTAGAACATGCCCCTTGTAGACCAGTTTGTATTGATTCAGTCTTTCAATGGGGATCTCCGCCAGCTCCGATTCCTCGTGAGGATCGGGCTTTTTTACTTCTTCGAAATTATTAACATCTGTTTTTCCGATCAAATAATCTACAGTTGTTTTCAAAATATCAGCTAAATCTGCGGCGATTTCGGTTGTCAATCGCCGCTCCCCTTTTTCGATGTCGTAATAATACTGAGGCGTTATCCCCAACAGCTGCGCAATCTTAATCCCACTCAATTTCCGTTCTTTCCTTAACCTCCGAAGACGACTTTCTTCACCGTGTTTGTATTTTTTATTTTCGTCCAATTCCTTCTAACCTCCTTGTTTAAGCATATTGCTGAACTCAATAATAACATTAAGCAAATAAGTAGACAAACAGCAAAATGATGAAAATGAGAGAAAAATTAAGCAAAATGCTAATATTTGCTTTAAAAATAAGCATTTTGCTTAAATTAAGGGCTTTTTGCACTTTGTCCAATGTAAGCATAATGCTTATTATATGGACAAGGGAGGTGAAATATACCAATGAATTTTTCGGAAGCTGTAAAACTGGCCATGGATGCTCACAACATGAGTAAAGCGGATCTAGCAAGAGCAACAAAATACAGCTACCAGTATATCAGCGACTTGCTTGTCGGGAAAAGACGTTGGCATGAAGTCGTAATCAACAAGGTTTGCGAAGCTCTTGGAATCAAAATCGAAATCATTTTTGAGGTCGGGGAGGGAGAATCCGGTGAACAATCATCAAGTCTTTAATTTCAACGGTTTGCAGGTTCGGACGGTCGACAAGGACGGTCAACCGTGGTTCGTTCTAAAAGATGTCTGCGAAGTGCTCGACCTAGCTCACAGGGTTGTCAGGCAAAGACTTTCCGATGACGTATGTTCAACATACGCCATCCCAGATGCGCTTGGCCGGCAGCAGGAAACGACGATCATCAATGAGGATGGCTTATACGATGTCATTCTCGAAAGCCGCAAACCGGAGGCCCGGGCGTTTCGCAAATGGGTGACCAGCGAAGTCCTTCCGTCGATCCGGCGAACCGGCAGCTATGCGCTTCAACCCATGACCACAGCTGAGATGATCGCCGCCATCGCCAATCAAGCCGTTGAACAAGAGCGTCGTTTGGCAGCGGTGGAAAAGCGACTTGACGATACGGCAGAGATTCTGGCGCTTAACCCGACGGAGTGGCGCCGGAAGACGACCGCCCTCCTGAACAAGATCGCCAAG
>NZ_JBCNFP010000091.1:0-60535 GCF_050481165.1 Paenibacillus cisolokensis | reverse complement strand
GAAGACGGCGCCGGCCAGCGCGGCCGCGCTGCCGAGCGCGGTGACGCCGCCGCTCGTGCCCGGCGCCACCGGGCGGCCGCCGACGATCGAGCGAGGCGGCGTACGGCTGAGCGCGCCGAGCTCCGTCGCCCACGTATCGGCCGTCACGGCCGCCATGACGCCGACGAACGCGTGCAGCCAGCCGGGGTCGGGCCATACGGCATGGCCGGCGCAAAGCGCGAGTCCGAGACCGCCGTTGGCCCACACCTGCCCGGCGTCGCGCCGGCCCGTCTTGGCATATTTCGACTCGGCCTCCGCCTTCGAACGGTGCCGCCGCTTGTACTTCGACCAGAGCGTCGACGTAAGGAAGAAGGCGATCAGCGTGCCGAACCATACCGGTCCTCCGAGCGCGACGAACGCGGTCCCCATCACCGCGGCGGACCAGGCCCCCGAGCCGGATAGCGAGCGGCTTGCATAGGCGGCCAGCGCAATCAGTCCGCTGCCGGCGAATCCGGCCAGCAGATTGAGCCACCAGTAGTCGGTCAACATTTCCAATACGATTCCCTCCCTGTCCTGCGCGCGGAACCAGCCGGCCGCAAGCGTCAAGTGTAGTGGATTAAGAAAAAGGCGGAGCGGCAGACTTGTCGTCTGCCGCTCGCTTCATCGGGCATCGCGCCGGTCACAGACTGCCGATCGCTTCTCGCCATCTGTCGGGATAGTTGGTGCAAATCATCAGCTTCTCGTCCATTGCCGCCAGCTTGCGTATCGTTTTCACATCGTTGGCGGTCCACGCCATCGTCTCGATGCCGGCGCCCGCCAGCCTGCGCAGCCGTTCCGGATTGATCCGCGAATAGCCGATGGACAGAAAATCGGCGCCCAGTTCCGCCAGTTCCGCAGGCAGCGAATTCCGCCACGCGTCGAGGATAAGCCCGGTTCGCACGACTTTGCTCAGCTTGCGGACATTGCGCAGCGTTTCCGTATGGAACGAGGTGATGACCGTGTCGTGCTCCAGCTTGTAATCGTGAATCAAACCGAGAACGCGCTCTTCCAGGCCGGGATAGCGGCCGTCGGTTTTCAACTCCACATTGAGCCGGCATCTTCCGACCGTCAGCTCCAACACCTGTTCGAATCGCGGAACTGGCTCGCCACGGAACGCCGGAGACATCCAGGAGCCCGCATCGAGCGCCCCCAGCTCGGCGGCCGTCAGATTGGCGACAGCCCCTCTGCCGTTCGTCGTCCGGTCGACCGTATAATCGTGAATGACGACGGGCACGCCATCCCGCGACAACTGCACGTCGATTTCGATCCATTGCACTTCCGGCATGCTCATCGCCAGCTTGATCGCGGCCAGCGTGTTTTCCGGCGCCGCGCCCGACCATCCCCGGTGAGCTACACACGGATTCCGCATCTTCCCCTGTCCCTCCGTATCATCTGCGTTTTCCATCGTCATCTTTTGCCGTTATTGTACCGTCCGGATGAATCTTCACACCGAACGAAATATCGTTCAGATGCGCAATCAGCTTGGCCGCAGACGTTTTGTCCATCGGGCTCGGCTTCGATTGCTCGGCCCGCATCGGATGAAATTTCAGCTCGCAATCTCCGGCTTTCGAACATACGCAGTCCAACACGCCGGTATCCCGGGTTTTAAGAGTCGCCGTCATATTGAAAATAAAATTCCCGAGACTGTAGGCGATCCACTTGCCCTTATACCGTTCGAACCCTTGCAGCACATGCGGATGGGAACCGATGACGAGGTCGGCGCCCGCATCGATGAACTGTTTGGCCAGAACCTTCTGATGCTCGACGGGATGATCGACCCTTTCCCGGCCCCAATGCACCATGACGACGATGAGATCGGCGTCTTCCTTCGCCTTGCGGATCGCTTCCAGCGCTCTTGTCGAGTCGTACGCTTCAGCGAGGCCTTCCCGCTCCTTGGTCGCCTTCCATTCGACGACAGGCAGGACGCGGCTGAAGCCGAGATAGGCGACCTTGACGCCTTGAGCCTCCAGCACGGCGGGGCGATACGCCTCCTCTTCGTTGCGTCCTCCGCCCATGTGACGAATGCCGGCTTCGTCCAAATAATCGATCGTATCGAGCAAGCCGACCACGCCCTGATCGAGCGTATGATTGTTGGCGACGCTTACGACGTCGAACCCCGCTTCCTTGAGCGCGTCGAGCGATTCGGGCCGGCCCTTGAACACATACTGCTTGTCTACCGCCGGCGTCCCCCGTTTCGTGATCGGATTTTCCAGATTGCCGGCCGTAAGGTCCGGCTCCGTCAAATACGGAAGCGCATCCCGATACGGATAATCGTAGCCGTTCTTCCGCATCAGCTCCTCGACGGAAGATGCGAGCAGCAAATCGCCGACGAACGCCAGACGCACCTTCGCGCCGGAATCGTCCGGCCGCTCCTCCTCGCCGGATTGTCCGGCGCTACCGTTCGCGCCGCCGCCATCACCGGACTGCCCGGCGCTACCGTTCGCGCCGCCGCCATCGCCGGATTGCCCGGCGTTACCGCCCGCTTCGCCGCCATCGCCGGCGCTACCGTTCGCGCCGCCGCCGTTACCGGACTGCCCGGCGTTACCGTCCGCACCACCGCCATCGCCGGATTGCCCGGCGCTACCGTTCGCGCCGCCGCCGTTACCGGACTGCCCGGCGCTACCGTTCGCGCCGCCGCCATCACCGGACTGCCCGGCACTCCCGTCCGTTCCCGGCCCTTTGGACGGCGGGGCGGCCGACTCCTCTTGCCGGGAATTTTCGCCCGCCGTCAAACCGCCCGGCCGCGTCCCGTCCTTGCCTGTCAGCCAGGCAAACAGGATAATCGCGATGCCGGCCAGCATGACCAGATTGAGAACGGTGAGGCGACGCATCAATCTCCTGTGACGCCGCGAGGCTTCATTCTCCGAAATCGCCATAGCCTGAACCTCCGAAACATCTTTCCCTTATTGTCTCCCACTATATTTAAGAAGGCGGCGACCCGCCGAACGGACCGCCGCCCCGTATCATTATACCAGACATTCGGAGTGCAGTCGTCAATCGGACTGCAGAATGAATTTCGCAGGCCGTTCGGCGCGTCAAGACAGGGCGTCGAGCACCGCGGCGGCCGCTTCTTTGCCCTGGCGTATGCAATCGGGAAGCCCGACGCCGTCGAACGCCGCTCCGGTCACCTGAACGCCGGGCAGCGCCGCCGCCAGACGGGCGCGGAACCGGGCGGTCCTGCCGACATGCCCGACCGGGTATTGGGGCATCGATCGGGCAAGCCGCGTCAGCTCGACGAACAGCGGTTCCGCCGTTATCCCCATCGTCTCGCGAATATCGCGCCGGACGTTCTGGATCAGCCGGTCGTCGGGAAGCATCGGAGAATGCTGGTCTCCCGCACTCCCGACGTAGCAGCGGACCAGCACCTTGTCATCCGGACTCGTATGCGGCCATTTGGCCGATGTCCAGGTGCTGGCGGTAATCGTCCGCCCGTCCGTACGGGCGGCGACGAAGCCGGTCGCATCGAACGAAATATCGTCAACATCGGCCTTGTCGAAAGCCATCACGACGTTCGCTACCGAGACGTACCGAATGCCGCGCAGTTCGCTGCAGTCGACAAGCGGCTCCAGCAAATTGGCCGCGTCCCAGGCGGGCGTCGTGACGACGACGCCGTCCGCCCGGATCGTTTCGCCGCCGCCGAGCTCCACCTCGTACCCTCTCCGGCCGTCCGGCCGGCGCACGGCGTTCACCTTCGTCCCGAGCCGGATATCGCATCCGGCGAGCGCCTTCTCCAGCGCCTCGACCAGCGTGTACAGGCCGCGCCTGAACGTCAGAAAGACGCTGCCTTGCGCTTCCTTCGGCAGCGGCGGCGCGGCCGCCGCCTGACGGCGGCTGTGCCGGGTGCCGCGGATCAGGCTGCCGTGCTCCAGCTCCGCTTGCCGAAACTGCGGGAAGGTCGCCTGCAGGCTGAGCTCGTCGAGATCGCCCGCATAAATGCCGGCAAGCAGCGGTTCCGCCACCCGCTCCACCATTTCGCGGCCGAAGCGGCGCTCCAGGAATGCGCCGATCGATTCGTCTTCCTCGCCGGCCTTGGCCGGAATAAGCAGATCCTGCGTCGCGCGAAACTTCCCTTCCACCGTCAGCAGGCTCGATTTCAACAGCGACGCGATGTCCGTCGGCACGCCGAGCACCATTCCTTTCGGGATCGGGTGGAGCGCTCCGCCGTGCAAAATATACGTTTTTTGGGCCGCCGGATTCGTTCCCGTCAGCTCGTCCGCAATGCCGAGCTCGCGTGCCAGCTCGATCATCGCCGTTTTGCGGGCAAGGAACGAATCCGGCCCTTTCTCGATGACGAAGCCGTCCCGGTGCAGCGTTTCGATTTTGCCGCCTAGCCGGCCGGCCGCCTCCACCAGCGTCACCTCGACGCTTTGCCCCCGCTTTTCCGCTTCGCGGAGCAAATAAAAAGCGGAACTCAGTCCGCTGATTCCTCCGCCGATTACGACAATTCGATCAGGTCCGGTTCCGCTCATGTCATTCCCCTCTCCATCTATCCGCTTCTGTCACCGATTCCGCCAGCGCCTCCATGTACAGCGGGTCGGTATTGAGCATCTCGATCCGCTCCAGCGTCATGCCAAGCTCCCGGGCCGCCGCTTTCGCTTCAATATCGATATCGTACAGCACTTCCAGATGATCGGAAACGAAGCCGATCGGCGCCGACAGCACCTTCCGGTATCCTTGCTCGCTCACGTCCCGCAGCGTCTCCAGTATGTCCGGGCCGAGCCACGGCTCGCGCGTCCGCCCGGCGCTCTGCCACGTAAAGTCCCAATCGGACACGCCCGCCGCTTCCGCCGCCGCAGTTGCCGTCTCCAGCAATTGCCGCTCGTAAGGATCGTTCATTTCCCGGATTTTCTCGGGCAGGCTGTGCGCGCTGAACAGCACCTTCGTCTTGCCTTCGCCCGCCGCGGCAAGCTTTTCGATTCCGGATACGAGCCGCGCCCGCAGCGCCTCGATCAGCTTCGGATGCAGATGATACGACTTTACGAACTCGGCTTCGAGGCCGAGCGCTCCGGCTTTCTCCTGCGCCCGCTTGATATACCCGCCTACGCTCATGACGGAATAATGCGGCGCGAGCACGATGCCGACCGCCTTCCGAATGCCGTCCGCCGCCATCGCTTCCACGCCGTCCTCGATGAACGGCCGGGCATGCTTGAGCCCCTGATAGCAGACGTAACGGCCGGGCGCCGCCGCGTCGAGCGTCTCCTGCAGCGCCTGCACCTGCCGGTCGGTATTGGCCCGCAGCGGGAAGACGCCGCCTACGATGGCCTCATAGCGCGCTGTCAGCTCGGCCAGCATTTCCGGCGACGGCGGATTGCCTCTGCGTATATGCGTATAATATTCAGCGATTCCATCCATACTTTCCGGCGTCCCGTAAGACATGACGAGAACGCCGATTTTACGGTCAGACATTGGAGACCTCCTCTCGTGTCCGGCGAAGCGCAGCGGACGAATATTCGTGCACGAACGCGGTCAGCTCGCGCAGCTTGTCGAGCGACGCTTCCGGAAACAGCCCGTGGCCCAGATTGAAAATATAGCCCGGTTCGGCGATGCCCTGATCGATAATGGCTTTGGCCTGCTCTTCGATCACCGCCATCGGAGCCGTCAGCACAATCGGATCAAGATTGCCCTGTATGGCAAACTTGCCGCCGAGACGGCGGCGGCCTTCCGTAATCGACACCCGCCAGTCAAGTCCGATAACGTCCGCCTTCACGCCGCCCAGCTCGGGCAGAAGCTCCCCGGAGCTGACCCCGGGGAAATAAATTTTCGGCTGCGGCAAATCCGCCAGCTCGCCGAAAATCCGTTCGATCGTCGGCAGCACGTAACGGCGAAAATCATGAGGCGCGAGCGCCCCGACCCAGCTGTCGAACAGTTGGAACGCCTTGCCCCCCGCCGCCATATGCGCCCGCAAATAGGCGATGACCATATCGCCCAGCTTGTCCATCAAGCGGCCCCATACATCGGGCGCTTCGTACATGAGCGCTTTCGTGCGCAAATAGTTTTTGGACGGCCGTCCTTCGATCAGGTAGCTGGCGATCGTAAACGGCGCCCCCGCGAACGTGATCAGCGGCACGTCGAGCTCGCGGTCCAGAATGCGGATCGTTTCCAGCACATGGCCGAGATCTCCCTCCACATCAATCGGCTTCAGCCGCTCCACATCCGCAGCCGAGCGGATCGGATTGGCGATGACCGGGCCGACGTTGGCCACGATATCGAAGTCGATGCCGATCGAAGCGACCGGATTCATAATATCGGAATATAAAATCGCCGCATCGACGCCGAGCTTGCGGACAGGCATCATCGTCACTTCCGCGGCCAGCTCCGGCTGCCGGCAAATTTCGAGCAGCGAATATTTTTCTTTTATTTTGCGATAGTCGGGATCGTAACGTCCCGCCTGGCGCATATACCACACGGGTATGCGGTCGACGCTTTCCTTCCGGCATGCCCGAATGAAACGGTCGTTGCCATTCATAGAAGCCGTTCCCCATTTCTCCAAATTTCCCTTCGTTTCCATTATGCCCGTTTTACTAGCCCGTAACAACCACAAGCAGGTGCATTTCCATGACAATAGTATGACAAACCGGTCCGGTTTTACAAATAATTCAAACCGCCGTGACGCCCGGTTGACATTCGGAAACTATGCTTGTCCATGAAACCAAATTGCGGATCAGGGGAGTGGGGATGAATGGAACAAAATATGGACCGGCGCAAATTTTTGTCGTTTCTCGGCACCGGCGCGGCGGCGCTCGCGGCCGCATCGGCCGGACTCGGCACTTTGGAAGGCAAGGCGTCCGCCGTCTCGAAAACGGCGGATCATCTGTTCGGCTACAATACAAACCGGGTCAGCGGCTTCTTCGAGCCGATCGAGCCCTCCGACAGCGACCAGCTGCTGCTGCCCCGAAACTACAAATACGATGTCGTCGCCGCGTTCGACGATGTGATTAACAAAAAAGGCGAACGGTTCGGCGCAGGTTCCGACTACAACGCCTACTTCCCGATTGACGGCTCCAATACGCGCGGCCTGCTCGTCAACAATCACGAATATACCGACATCTTTTCCATCGGTCCGGTCGTGGACGGCAAAATGACCGCAAAACAGATCGAGCAAAATCTATATTACCAGGGGATGTCGGTCATTGAAGTTTACCGGGACGAGAACGGAGTCTGGAAAATGGACACGAATTCCAAATACGCCCGCCGCATCAACGGCTTTACCCGTTTCGAGCTGACCGGTCCCGCTGCCGGTTCCGATGCCGACCTCGAAGCGAAGACGGTGCAGGGCACGTTCGCCAACTGCTCCGGCGGCGTCACGCTGTGGGGCACCGTGCTGTCCTGCGAGGAAAATTTCGAGGAAACCGCGGAAGTGTCCGGGCTGAATCCGACCCACTACGGCTGGGTTGTGGAGATCGATCCGTTCGACGGGAAATATTTGAAGAAGCATACGGCCCTCGGCCGCTTCCATCACGAAAATACGGCGATGGGGCTGGCGAAAGACGGGCGCGTCGTCGTCTACATGGGAGACGACAAGAAGGACGCCTGCGTGTACAAATTCGTCAGCAAGGGGAAGTACAATGCGGCGAAGGGCCGCGCCAACGCGGCGCTGCTGGAGGACGGCACACTCTACGTCGCCAGCCTGAAATCCGGCGCCTGGCTTCCGGTCACCATCGATGCGGTGAAAAAGGCGCTTGCGGACAGCAAGTTCAAAGCGCCGTCCGGCGTATCGGGATCGCGCGAGGAGCTGCTCGCCAAATTCCGCACGCAGGCGGACGTCGTCACGCATTGCCACGAAGCCGCACTGATCGTCGGCGGCACGCCGACCGACCGGCCGGAGGACATCGAAATTTCGCCGTTTGACAACACCGTATTTATTTGCCATACGAACAACGATTCCCACGGGAACATTCACGGCCATATTACGCGCATATTCGAGAACGGCGACAATCTCGCGGCCGAAAGCTTCGACTTCGAAATTTTCGCCGCCGGGGGACGGCAATCGGGCTTCAGCTCGCCGGACAATCTGGCTTTCGACTCGAACGGCAGCCTGTGGGTCGTCACGGACATTTCGTCGGGCAGCCTGAACAAAGGGGTGTACAAGTCGTTCAAAAACAACGGTCTGTTCGTCATTCCGACCGCCGGACCTGCCAAAGGAGAAGCGCTGCAATTCGCGTCCGGCCCGAGAGAGTGCGAAATGACCGGTCCGTTCTTCACGCCGGACGAGCAGACACTGTTTCTGTCGATCCAGCATCCCGGCGAAAATACGACCGACCTGAACAATCCGACGAGCCGCTGGCCGCACCGCAAGGGCGATACGAAAGCGCGCAGCGCTGTCGTGGCGATCAGCGGATTCAAACGCAACGGTTAAGTTCGAAAGGAGCTGATCCAACATGCCCTTCGGCAATATCGGAATCGGGGGACTTCTTCTCATTCTGCTTATCGCGCTGATCATTTTCGGACCTTCGAAGCTTCCCGAGCTTGGCCGCGCCTTCGGCCGCACGCTGAGCGAATTCAAGAGCGCGACGCGGGGGCTCGTCGGCGGAGAGCCGGAGGCCGGGAACAAAGACGGCGAAGAAGACGCGAAGGACGCGAAGCCTTCCGCCGCAGCGCCGAAATCGTAATATGGGCAAAGGCAAGGAAATGAGCTTTATCGCTCATCTGGACGAGATGAGAAGGCGGCTCATCCGGACGCTTGCCGCCTTTCTCGTCTCGCTGGCCGCCGCTTTTCTGTACGTGCGCGACATCTACGAATGGCTCGTGCGGGATATGGAGCGAAAGCTGGTCATTCTCGGCCCGTCCGATGTGATCTGGGTTTATTTCATGATCGCCGGCGTCGCGGCCATTGCCGTGACCATTCCGGTCGCCGCTTACGAGACGTGGAAATTCGTGCAGCCGGCGCTGTCCGAAAGCGCCCGGCGGAAGACGCTGCTCTTCATCCCCGTCATGTTCGCGCTGTTCGTGACCGGCATAGCGTTCGGATACGGCGTGCTGTTCCCGATGGTGCTCTCGTTCATGGAGCAGATGGCCGCCGACTTCGAAGCGATGTATACGGCGGAAAAATATTTCCGGTTCATGCTGTACATGACGCTGCCGTTCGGATTTTTGTTCGAAATGCCCGCCGCCGTCCTGTTTCTGACGAAGGTCGGCATTCTGAATCCGGCGCGGCTCGCGAAAGGGCGCAAAATGGCTTATTTCGTTCTCGTCGTCGTCGCGGTGACGATAACCCCGCCCGACATCCTGTCCGATATTATCGTAATCGTCCCGCTGCTTATGCTGTATGAAATCAGCGTCACGATCTCCAGGCTCGCCTGCCGGAAACGGCCGGAGCCGCAAAACCGGTAGCCTGCGCCAAACCGCAGCATCCCCTCCGCCCGATCACGGACGGAGGGGATGCTTCATGCCGGCTCGATGCTGCGGGCGGCCCGCAGCATCGAGCCGGCGGCCGGAAACGAGGTCTCCTTGCGCACCGCTTCCTCCAGACCGAGCAGCCGACGCTTTCGCACATACTCCGCGAACAGGCGGGGAAAGATGCCGTACAGACGCGGATGCGGCTTCCCCGTCTCGCAGTGAAGACTGTCGGAGGCGATCAGCGAATGCGGATAGCGGATGACTTGCTCGACGTCGCGGTCATCCATATGGCAGTACACGAACGCCCCGCCCGCATCGATCGTTTCGCCGGCTTGCGGGAGCTGCCATGATTTGTCTGCAGCAATGTGCTATACTTGAAGAAACGGCACTGCACCATATGGTTAACGGACTGCTTGGTCTGCTCGGGAGGTGCATCGTTATAGAGCAGTGGAAAATCAACCTCGCCGTCATGTGGGTCGGGCAGTTTATGGTTATGGGCGGCATGACGATGATCTTGCCGTTTATGCCCCTGTATTTGCAGTCCGATCTGGGGCTTGCCGACCAGCACGAGATCGCCACATGGGCGGGAATCATCTTCGCCAGCAATTTCATAACTTCGTTCTTTTTTCAGCCGCTCTGGGGAAAGCTCGCCGACCGCTACGGGCGCAAGGCGATGCTGCTGCGCTCCGGCTTCGGCATGGCGATCGTGATGGTGCTGATGGGTTTTGCGAGCAGCCCGTGGCAGCTGCTCCTTCTCCGGCTTGTGAACGGGACCATTTCCGGCTTCAATCCGGCATCCGTCGCCCTCATCTCGACCAATACGCCGCGCAACCGTATGGGGTTCGCGCTGGGGACGCTGCAGTCCGGAGGCATTGCCGGAACGATACTCGGACCGTTAATCGGCGGATTGATGGCGGACGCTATCGGCTATCGGCCGATCTTTTATTTGACCGGAAGCATGCTGTTCGGCGCTTCCCTGCTTGCCCTGTTCGTTGTGAAAGAATCGTTCGACAAGGAGAAGGCCGCTTCTTTGCCGCAGGTGTCGGTCATCGAAGGTTTCCGGCAGCTCAAACGCATTCCACAGCTGCTGAGCTTGTTCGTGGCCACATTCCTGATCCAGTTCGCGATGATGAGCCCGATGACGCTCATTCCGCTGTTCGTCCAGCAACTGCACGGAACGGCCGAAAATTTGGCGTTCTGGTCCGGCTTCGTCGGCTCGGTAACCGGCATGTCCAACCTGGTCGCCTCCCCGATTCTCGGAAGGCTGAGCGACCGTGCCGGGGCGGAGAAGCTGCTCGCCGTCTGCCTGATCGGAGCGGCGGTCATGTTCATTCCCCAGGCGTTGGCCGGCGAAGTATGGCAGCTGCTGCTGTCCCGGTTCGCGCTCGGCATCTTTCTCGGCGGACTTATCCCGACGGTCAATACGCTCATCCGGAAATATACGCCGGAAGGGATGGAGAGCCGGGCCTACAGCTTTAATACGAGCACGCTCAGCCTCGGCAACATGACAGGACCGGTCGTCGGAGGGGCGCTTTCCGGCTGGATCGGCATCCAGGGGCTTTTCCTTCTGTCCGCCGGTCTGCTGTTTTTGAACGGGGTATGGGTCTGGCAGTCGCTTCTGCGCCGCGGCGGCGGAACCGGCTCCGCGACCTCTTCGGATTGACAGCGGCATGAAAAGAAGGCCCGGGGCAGTTGCCGCCCCGGGCCTTGCTTCGTATCATTCGCTCTGTTTCACCACCGCCAAAGCCAAGCCGTCATACGCCGGCAATATCGTTGCGTCGAGCCGCTCGTCCGTCGCGATGCGTTCGTTGAACTCCCGCATCGCCACCACCGACGGTCCGACCCGATTCGGGTCCGCCGTCCGGCCGCGCAGCAAAACGTTGTCGGCGGCAATGACGGCTCCGGGGCGGGCGAGCCGGAGCGCCATGTCCAGATAGAACGGGTAGCCTTCCTTGTCCGCATCGATGAAGAAAAAGCCGAATCGCCGCCCTTCCGCCTCCAGTCTTGCCAGCGACTCCTTCGCATCGCCGATGATATAGTCGACGCGTTCCCCGAATCCCGCTTCCGTCATATGCCGCCTCGCTACTGCCGCGTACGGTTCCAGCAGTTCAAGCGATGTGATCCGTCCGCCCTCAGGCAGCCCGCGCGCCAGACAGATTCCGCTGTAGCCGCCGAGCGCTCCGATCTCCAGCACTTCCCGCGCACCGGACAGGCGCACCAGCAAGGTCAGCAGCCGGCCGTATCCCGGCGCCACCGATATTTCGGGCATGCCCTCCGTCCGTATCCCGGCGAGTGCCCGCTCCAACGTTTCATCTTGTCCGAACAGCTCTTCGATATAGCGCTCGGGCGCAACCGGGCCTTGTTCCGCTTTCACCTTCGCATGTCGCTCCTTTCGAATGCTCCGTGATGGCCGTGCAGCGGCTGGCGGAACAATGACGTTCCGCATGTTTGAAAATGCAAGCCGCTTTTTTGTCCTATACTTGATTGTATGTTTTTCCAGCCGATACGGCAACAATGGAAACAAGCGCCATGAACGGCCGGGCTTAAGCTGGCAGCCGCAATTTCCCAACGACTCCCAAAAGACTTGAAATCCTTTTTTGTTGTACGATATATTGAAAACGGTTTGTTAATGTTTCGTAAAAATCAAAAATGGGGCATAGCTTTTGGAAAGGAATTAAGGCTTATGATTAGTTCTTTACAGCAGACGGCGCGGCGCGGAATAAGAGTGACCGTCGAAATCGTGGAGCGGCTGTACGGGATCGAGCTGCTTTTGTTCTATGCGGCCATGCTGCTGAAGCTGATTCTGTTCGACCGTTTGATCGACGTGAAAAATATGGCCATGACGCCGGATGACGTGCTGGTCGCGCTCGGGTCGCTGGCGCTCGTGTCGTTCTGGACGATTCTTCTGCCGTTCCGGGGCCGGATTGCGGCGCTGGCGATTTTGAATCTGGTCCTGACGCTCGTCATTTATGCCGATCTGGTTTATTACCGGTATTTTCAAGACTTGATCTCGGTGCCGGTGCTGTTTCAGGCTTCGCAGCTCGATTCGCTCGGAGGCAGCATCGGCGCGCTGCTCAGGCCCGTCGACCTGTGGCTGTATGCGGACTGGCCGTTCGTCATTCCGTTCATGCTGTACGCGCTCTTCGGCAACCGGGATGCACGGCGGTCCCGCACGCACAACGCGGCGCGTCCCGTCTGGCGCAAGCTGACGCTGCGGCTGTCCGTCAGCCTCATCGTGTTTGCCTGCGGCATGGCGCTCGTCTTCGTCCCTGTCAATATCGCCAAAAATACGTGGGCCAAAGGACTGTTTTCCGGAAACTGGTGGAATGTGTCGCTGTACAACGTGACAGGCGTTATCGGGTTTCACGGTTACGACGCGTACCGGTATGCGGAACGCCGCCTTTTCCACCACAATAAGCTGCCGGCGGAACAGACGGCGGAAGCGGGCGATTGGTTCAAAGCGAGAGGAGAGGCGCGCGCACGGGCGGAGTCTGACGGACTGTTCGGCGCCTACAAGGGCAGCAACGTCATCGTCATCCAGGTGGAAGCTCTGCAAAATTTCGTCATCGGCCGTTCCGTCAACGGTCAGGAAGTGACGCCGAATATGAACAGGCTGCTGGAAGACAGCGTCTACTTCAGCCGGTTCTATCACCAGACCGCGCAGGGCAGAACGTCGGATGCGGATTTCGCCGTCCAATGTTCGGCCCACCCGGTGCTCAACGGTTCGGTATTTATCCAGTACGCGCACAACGAGTTCGAATGTTTGCCGAAAGTGCTGAAGGACAACGGATATACGGCAAGCGCCTTTCACGCTTACGAGGGCGGGTTCTGGAACCGCAACGTGATGTACGACCGGTTGGGGTACGATCATTTTTACAACAAAAAGCATTTCGCAATGGATGAGCCGCTCGGCTGGTCGCTCGGAGACGACTCGTTCTTTCAACAGTCGATCAGTTTGCTGGCGAAGCAGAAACAGCCGTTTTACGCGTTTCTCATTACGCTCACCAGCCATCATCCGTACTCGCTGCCGAAAGACCGCCGCAAGCTCGATGTCGGGGAGTACGACGGAACGATATTCGGCGATTACCTGCAATCCGTCCATTATGTGGACCAGGCGGTCGGCCATCTGGTAGAGCGATTGAAGAAGGAAGGATTGTGGGACAAGACGATATTGCTCCTGTACGGCGATCATGACAATTCGATCAACGAGTGGAGTTATTTCGAAAGCTTCGTCGGCAAACCGCTGAACGAAATCGAAAGGCAGCAGATGTTGAAGCAGGTGCCGCTGATCGTTCACCTGCCGGACGGGGCGCATGCCGGCACGTACGATGATGTAGGCGGCCAGATCGATCTGTCGCCGACGATCCAGCATCTGCTCGGCATCTCGACCAAAGATCAGCATTTGGTCGGCACCCCGCTCATTACCGCCAAGCCGGTCGCCGAAGACAAGCAGGTCGTGCTGCGAAGCGGCGCGTTTACCGACGGCAAGGTGTATTACTTGCCTTCTTCCGACGGCATTCCGGAAAACGGCGCATGCTGGGATCTGGCAAGCGGTGAAACGACCGATCCGGCAATTTGCAAGCCGGGCGCGCAAGCGGCCGCCCGGGAGCTGGCCGCTTCGGATCGGCTGGTGGAATACAATCTTGTCCCCGTCCTCTCGCGGGGCGAATGAGAGCAAAGCGAAAGCACCTTCGACCCGCTTCGATAGCGGTTCTGAAGGTGCTTTTCGATTGCCGTTAGGCGCGTTTAATAAATTTTGCCGCTTTCTCCAGCGCCTCGTCTTCGGTTGACGCCGTCAAATAACGGCCGTTGACGAAAATGAACGCCGATCGTTTGCACGGCCCGCAATACGACTTGCAGCCCACCCGGATGTCGGCGTCAGGCGCGAGCTGCCGCAGCCTGGGAAGCACGGTTTTGATGCGAATATGCCGGCATTTGTCGCATATCCGGATATCGTTGGCCATCGTCTGCGTTTTCCCGTCCCTCAATGATCGCCGTGGTTGCCCTTGGACGGATTCGTAATGACGAACCCTTCCTGCGGAAAATACAAATAGTCGATCTTGACGCCGTCGAGCAGATCGACGCCCTTCTCCATAATGACGTCGATGTCCTTGTCCGTTGCGACGACTTCGTCGTTCTCGCCGGCATCGTCAATCGCCAAGCCGTAATGGGCATGATCGCCGTGGGCATGAGTGATATAAACGCGAAGCTTCTTGCCCTCGTGTTCGGGCTTGTCCAATTCGGCGCGCAGCACTTTCGCGGCATTGCGTGTTATTTTGCAGTTCATCGGTTTCCCAGCTCCTTTGTCAGCTTCCGCCTTGCCGCCCGCGAGAGCGGCCTGTCCTCCCTATTGTATTGAAAGTACGGCCCCAGATCAACCTCGCGATCCGGAGCCGTATTTTCGTTCCATATAACGCGTGAAAAACTCCGCCGCCGCCATCGTGACCGCGATATCGTCGAACGGCAAAAGCGGCATGGCGTCAGGCAGCACCCAGTAAAGCAGCACCGGAATCGCAAACAGCAGCTTGTCGGCCGCCGATACGTCTTTCGATGTGAGCAGCCGGAAGACGCGTACGAACACATGCTTCCAATGGCGAAGCGACAACAGTTTCCGCATAGGCGACGCCCCCTTTATCTTCAGTATACCACAAGCCGCTTCCGCCTAAGCCTCCCCCTCGCCGCCGCTTCATTTCCGGACTACGGTTTCATCGCTTCCGCCAGCAGCCGCTCCACCTCTTCGTAATATTCGGGAAAACGCTCAAGCGGCAGCGGATTGACGCCGAGTCCCACCTCGACCGTAAATCCCGGCCTGCGAAACCGCTGGATGAACCAGTCCTTGAAGCCCGCGTCGCTGCCCGACAGCTTAACCGGCCTGTAGCCGCAAGCCCTGCCGAGACGCTGCGCCAGCCGCTCGGATTCGGGCGGCTCGTAATCGCGGTAGTTCCAGTAAATTTCCTGTCCTTGCGTATGAAGCGCCACGACCGCGTCGAACCGATGCGCCTCCGCGAATGCCGCCATCGCTGCCGCTTCCGGTTCGCTGAGCGGCGACGGTCCGGGATAATCGCGCGGTCCCGGCCCGTCCGTATCCCGTCGCTCGCATTCCGCTTCCCAATGAGCGGGAAACTGGTCGTTCAGATCGACGCCGCGGGCGTTCGCCTTCCAGCGGTCGAAACGGCGCGACCCCCGGTTCCAGCGGAGAAGCTCCCGATAGAACGGATGGTCCGGCCGTACGCCCTCCTGAACGAGTTCGACGCCGTCGGGATTGACCATCGGCACGAGCCACAGCGTTGTCCGGCCGCACAATTCCCGGGCGGGCTCGCCCGCAATTTCCCCGCCGGAGGCGCATGCGGCGGCAAGCTGTTCCGCGAAACGCATCAGCAGAGCCGATGTAATCCATTCGTTGGCGTGAAACGAAGCGTTGACATGCAGCCGGCGCGGACCGCCGCCGATGCGCATGGCCGGCAACGGCTTGCCCAGCACGCTCGTGCCGATAACCGTGAGCTCCAGCCACGACGGATAACGTTTCTTCAGCGCCGCGCAATCGGCCATCATATCCCGGTAGCCGTATTCGGCCGTCGCGTCCACGATGCCGGGCGTCCCGGCCGGCGGAACGACGGCAACGGCTCCGGGATGCCAGCCACCGGCGGCCAAAGCGGGATTGCAGCCGATCCAAGCGTCGGCGGGAATGCCGTACCGGCCGCTCAGGCTGTCCGGCGTATCGCCCGGTTGCAGCACGCGAAGGCGCGCCGGGCGGGCCGGGATACGCAGCAAGTCCCCCGGCTGCGCATATTCGCCGGGCGCGATCGCCGGATTGGCCGCGTACAGCGCATACGGATTGACGCCGAACTTGCGGGCGATGCGCAAGTAGGTGTCGCCCGGGCGAACAGCATAGGTGAGCATGAGCATCCTCCTTTTGCGGCAGCACCGCCGCAACCGAAACGGCGGCAGCGGCGCGTGCCCGCTGCTACCATCGTATTCCCCTTAGGGGCGGCGCATGACGGAAGCAGCATGACGGCATAATGGCATGACGGCATGGCGGCCACCTCGGTGTGACACCAATCGCGGCAGGACCGCCGCCGAACGCCTGCGCGCATCGGCCCCGCCGAACGCCCGTGCACATCGTCCCCCGCCCAACGCCTGCGCATCGGCCCCCGCCGCGACTCCCGAAGGAACAAAGTTGCAAAAGTGCAGCTTTTTCGGACGGAAAACGGCCAAAACGTGAAAATTCCTGCGATAATACAGTTTTTTTGATCGGTTCAAGCCAGACAAGCGAAAATTTCCATAAAATGATGTATTTTCGCAAGATTTTGCACCCTAGTCATCTATTCGGACCAAAATTCCTGCACTTTCGCAGGATTTTCGCCAAAGCAATCTGCCGGGAGACGGGGATGCTGAAAACGGGGCGGCCGACGGGACGGAGACGATTGAACGGAAGGCGGCGCACCGACGAGCCGGAGAAGATTGAACGGATGGCGAGGCGGCCGACAGACCGGAGACGATTGGACGGATGGCGGCGCACCGACGGGACGGAGACGATTGGACGGATGGCGAGGCGGCCGACGGGACGGAGACGATTGACGGAAGGCGGGGCGGCCGACAGACCGAAGACGATTAACGGAAAGCGGGGCGCACCGACGGGACGGAGACGATTGACGGAAAGCGGGGCGACCGGCAGACCGGAGACGATTACACGGATGGCGGGCGGCTGAAGGACCCGAGCGGATGGCGCAGACGGTTAGAGAGGCAAATAGAAAGCAAAAAAAGCCGCGCCCGAACCCCGGGAGCGGCTTTTTTGCGGCTTTGCGTTTAGCCGATTTTCGACACTTTCCATACGACAGGCGTCAGCCGAATTTCTTTCCCAAGCCATTGCTGGGCGATCTCTTTGAACATGCGCGGATCGCCGCTGCAAAAAAATTGATGCACCGGAATCTCTTCGCCGTAAGCCAGCTTGCCCTTGTCATGCAGAATGGTGCTGATCTCTCGGGCCGTTTCATCGGCCGAGCTGATCAGCTCGACCTGCGGCCCCATCACTTCCGATATCGTATCGGACAGAAACGGATAGTGCGTGCAGCCGAGAATCAGGCAATCGATCGGCAGCTCGCGCAAATGGCCGATCGTGCGTTGGATCGTTTCATACGTTTCCGGCGAGCGGAAATTTCCTCTTTCGACGAGCGGAACAAAGGTCGGGCAAGCCTGGCTGTACACCTGGATGTGGGGCGAAAGCACCCTGAGCGCCACCTCATACGCGCCGCTGCGAATCGTCCCTTCCGTTCCGATTACGCCGACGAAACCGGTTTTGGTCTTGCCGACCGCGGCTCGCGCGCCGGGGTTGATGACGCCTGCGACCGGAATCGAAACGCGGGCGCGGATATCCTCAAGCGCCACCGCTGTCGCCGTATTGCAGGCGATCACGATCATTTTCGGATTGAACTGAATCAAGTAATCGACGATTTGCCTTGTAAAACGTCTGACTTCCTCTGGAGATCGCGGACCGTACGGCGTGCGGGCCGTGTCACCGAAATAGATGATTTTTTCCCGCGGCAGCTGACGCATTACTTCTTTGACCACAGTCAGACCGCCTACGCCGGAATCCAGAATAGCTATCGGTTGTTCCACTTACACACCGCTTTCTTGAACGAGATAAAAGAACAGAATAGCATATGAATGTATAGGGCAAAACGTACCTTCATCATAACGCATATCAGCCTGCCGTTCAAGAAAAGCGCCCGGCCGCGTCTTCCGTGAAAGACAACGGCCGGGCGAGGGCGGCGCGCTTAATGGAACTTGGGCAGCCAGTCGCCATGCGCCTCGATCAGATCGTCGCACAGCGAAATAATATCGTCAATCGACAGCTCCGCTGCCGTATGCGGATCCAACAACGCGGCGTGGTAAATATGCTCTTTGCGCTTCGTAACGGCCGCCTCCAGCGTCAGCAGCTGGGTATTGATATTCGTCCGGTTAAGCGCCGCCAGCTGCGGCGGCAAATCGCCGACATACGTCGGGGTGACGCCGCTGCGGTCGACGAGACAAGGCACTTCGACGCACGCTTCCTTCGGCAAATTCGTAATGAGGCCGGTATTCATGACGTTGCCGCCGATTTTGAACGGCACATTCGTCTCCATCGCCTCGAGCATGTACGAGGCGTATTCGTGCGAGCGGGTATGGGTCAAATCCTTGTTGTCCACCAATTGACTGCGCATTTTCTTCCAGCCCTCGATCTGGTTGATGCAGCGGCGCGGATATTCGTCGAGCGGAATATTGAATCGGTCGATCAGTTCCGGATAGTTCTTCTTGATAAAATACGGATGGTACTCGGCGTTATGCTCGGACGATTCGGTGACATAATAACCGAATTTGAGCATCAGCTCGAAACGGACCATATCATGGTGCTTCTCTTTCTGCTTTTCTGCGGCCCGGCGCTTGATCTCCGGATACAGATCCTCGCCGTCCTTCGTCACTTCGAGCAGCCATGCCATATGGTTGATGCCGGCGATCTTCGTCTTGACGCCTTTGTCGTCCATCCCGAGACTGCGGAACAGCCCCGGCACGCAGGCTTGCACGCTGTGGCAAAGACCGACCGTCTTGATGCCGCCGTATGTATTCATATAGTTGGTCAGCACGGCCATCGGATTGGTGTAGTTCAGGAACCACGCGTCCGGACATACTTCATGCATATCGCGGGCGAATTCCTCGAGCACCGGAATCGTGCGCAGATTGCGGAAAATGCCGCCGATCCCGACCGTATCCGCAATCGTTTGCCGGAGGCCGTATTTTTTCGGCACTTCAAAGTCGGTAATCGTGCACGGATCGTAGCCGCCGACCTGGATGGCATTGATGACGTAGGACGCGCCGCGGAGCGCTTCCTTGCGGTCGCTGTAGGCGCGGATCCGGCAGCCGCTGCCCGTCGTATGCTTCAGATTGTTCAGCATGTTTTCGGAATCGCGCAGCCGCTCGGCGTCGATATCGTACAACGCCAGTTCAAAATCTTGCAGCGCCGGCGTCAGCATGCAGTCGCCAAGCACGTTTTTCGCGAAGACGGTGCTGCCTGCGCCAAGGAATGTAATTTTCGGCATGTTCCGAGACCTCCTGAAAATGTAAATATCCGTTCTTCTCGAATATAGCCGAGAGGCTGCCGAAACGATATGGACGTTTATCACTTTTATATGGACATTTGTAGTTTTTCGGGTTACGCTAGCGGTAAGAAAGGAAACGGAAAGGTCGGATTGCCCGATGAATCATTATATGATCTCGGTAGGCATCAACCCCTCCCAGGCGGACAAGGAATTGACCGTTATGTTCTGCGGCCAGGGGCAGCCGCTTCCCTCCCACAAAATCGGCCCCACCTTGCACGGTTATTTTTTGGTCCATACCGTTACCGCGGGGCAAGGACACTTCGAAATGAAGGATAAAGCGTATACATGTAGGTCCGGGGACACGTTCTTCATTTATCCCGATGAGGTGGTCAGCTACCAGGCGGACGACCGCAATCCGTGGCAGTACCATTGGGTCGCGTTCAAGGGAGAAGGCGCGGAGCGGATTCTGTCCTCCATCGGCGTTACGCCCGATCATCCGATCATTCATTCCGCCAACTACAGCCGCCTAATCCGGATCTATCAGCGAATACGCCTTTATTTGCTGAAGGAGCGGCAGGAGGCGCTTGCCGATCTGGAAGCGGGCGGACTGTTTCGGCTGCTGCTCAAGCAGCTTGGCGAAGCCAATGCCGAACGGCTGCCCAATCCTTCCAAGCCGGCCTCCGATATGGAACGGCAAATCGGCCAGGCCGTCCGGTGGCTGACGGTGCAGTTCGCCGAACCGATATCGATCGATCAGATGTCCAAGGCGCTCGGCTATCACCGCACGCATCTGTCGAAAATGTTCAAACGGCATACCGGCATGTCACCGATGCAATATTTGCAGCATATCCGGATGGAACGGGCTAAGGAGCTCTTGGAGAGCCGGCTGACGATCGAACAAGTGGCCGCTTCCGTCGGCATCGGCGACGCGCTTTATTTTTCCAAAATGTTCCGCAAACGGTACGGCCTTTCCCCTACGGCTTACCGTTCCGCGCTTCGCCGGTAGCGGGCTGACCGGGGCGCCGCAGCGCGCCGCCAAGAGGCGGGAGACGGTACCGGCAGTTCAAGGCGGCAGCCGCATACCGCGCGGCTGCCGCCTCGTTCTTCGCCAATCAGCGGATCGTTTACAGCTCTTTATTTTGCTCCCGCTCGGCCTTATCCAACGTCTCCCGAAGCTCCTCTTCTGCCGGCACCGCCGTCAGTTCGTCGGACGCCTCTGTCAATTCGTCGGACGCCTCTGTCAGTTCGTCGGACGCCTCTGTCAGTTCGTCAGCCGTATCCGTCAAAGCGGAAGCCGGAACGTTCGACGTAGAGACGACGCCTTCGCCACGCCAGCTTTTAACCTGCGAGATGACCTGGCTTGCCGTCTGCTTCGCCTTGTTGGTCAACTGCGCAGTCTGGCCGCTTACTTGACGGGAAATGCGCCCCGTCGTTTCGCACACCTGGCCGACGATGCGGGAAGAGGTTTCGCCCACCGCCCGCCCTCCTTCGGCTATATCTTTGCGCAGCTCCTTGCCGCTCTTCGGCGCCAGCAGCAGCGCCGTTACCGATCCGACCAGACTCCCTGCCAATGCGCCGATCCAGAAGCTTTTCGATTGATTTCGTTTTGCCATCGTTATACGCTCCTTTCGTTCTTATCGTGCCCTTCGCCCCGCCTTTGCGATACCCGGGAACGCATTCCGGCCGACTCGCGCTGCGCTTGCAACAGCTGCCAGGCCGTCAAGCCGAGCTCCGCCCAATCCATCGCGTTTCCGATCGCTTCGCGGTATTGGCCGGCCGCCCGTTCCGCATGTCGGGCCGCAGAGTCCGCGAGCACGGATGATACGCGGTGAACGGCCCCCGCCACTTGATTCGCCGAGTCGCCGAACCGTTCCACCGCCTCGAACAGCTTCGCCGTTCGTTCGATCTGCTGTTTCACTGCCGCGAACGTCTGGCCGGCCGGCACGACGGCTCCCCGGACGTCCGCCGCGAGCGCCTGAAGCTCGCGTTCCATCGTTTCCGCCGCCGCCTGCATTCTCGATATCCGATGCAGCATGGCGCGAAGAAAAATGAGACTGCCGGCCGCCAAGGCGATGAAAGCGGCGGACGCGGCTGCGACGCTCCATGTGACAATCATGCCTGATTGCGCCTCCTTTCGCTCCGGCAAACCGGGCGAATGCCCAATTCGTATTGCCATTATAAGCAGATTGGGCTCGTCTTGACACAATGTCGAGGCGTCAAACGGCAAAAAAAAGAGACCGCTTGGCTCTTTGCTTTGAGCAATGCGGTCTCTTTTTCATAAATCAAATCGCGATAAATCCGGGGAAAATCCGCTTCTGGCGCGTCGGCAGGACGGCCAGACTACATGCCGCCAAGATCGCTGCGCAAGTAGTCTTGCACCGCCGCCGCAAAATCGCGCATCAGCTGCGCCAGCCGAGGCGTCAGCGGGTGAAGCTCGACGCGCGGCCATTCATAATATTGCTGCACGAGCGGCCGGCGCAGCCGGACAAGCTCCACAAGCGGCTCATGCAGCGACGGCGGTATGACGCCCTCGCCGCCGATTATTTCGACGATATCCTCGTAACTGCTCGCGTCGCGCATCAAAAATCCGTCGATCAGGAAGCTTCCGACGTCGGTTACCGTTTCGATTGCCAGGTGCAGCGCGCGCTCCTGGGCCAGTCCTTCCAGCAAGCTGCCCTGCCAGCCGGCCTGCAGCTGCTCGACGGCCCGGGCAAGCTCGGGAATCGCTTGCAGCCGTTTCTCGATTTGTTCCCGGTTCACATAGTACATATCGTTATTGCCCGCCTTTATTTTGCTTCTTCCTTGCTTTGCGCTTCAGCGCATAGACCATAATGATGCTGCTCAATATGATAACGAGCAGATAAGTCAGCATCTCATACACATCTCGCATGAAAGAACGCTCCTAAATGATGTAGTCGACGCTGACGGATGCTTCGCGCACCCGGGACATATGCTCGATCACCTTCTGATGCACGGGATGCACCTGGTACGCCTGAAGCGCCTCCAGCGAATCGAACGTCGTCGTCAGCGCGATATGGTACGACCTGTCGCTGTGCAGCACGTCGATGCCCACTTCGATCGATTTCAGTTCCGGTATCCGGCCTTCCATATCCCTCAGCACCTGGGCCGTCCGCTCGACATTTTCCGGACTGCCGTCTTTCAATTTGAACAGCACGATATGCTTAACCATCTGTTGTTACCTCTCCTTTTATCTGTCGCATGACAAGCATCCTTTTGTCACATAATAACTCATGCGGATGGCTTTCGGCAACCGGCCTGCGGCCGAATTGCCGCCCCGTGATCATCGGCACTGGACCAGAAGGGGACTTGATCGAATGCGGTATCCGGTTACCATTGCCGCGTCGCTGTTCGGCGTGGCGTTATGCCTGTTCAACGCGACAGGCTACGATCCACACAACTTTATTTTTTTCATGTTCAGCATTCCGGCGTGGCTTGTCGACCTGTTCGTCGACGTGCACCGGGTCAGCGTCGTGCTGATGTATATCCTTACCGTGCTAAGCTGGGCTTTGATCGGATATATTGCGGACGTTCTCATTAATCGCGAACGGCACAGAAGACGGAGCGAGAGCTGACAGCAGACAGCCGGCCGCTCCGCATCATGAAGAAAGGAGCCCCGGGCGGGCTCCTTCGTATTTATTCGACAACAAGAACGGATTTCATCGTATCATGTCCTATGCCGCATGCGACGCTGCATTTGATTTCGTAAGTGCCGGGCTTGTCGAACGTGACGTCCTGCTGCAACTTGTCTCCCTGCAAATTGATGCCGAACTCGGCGATTTCAATGCCGTGAATGCCGCTCTTGTTCTGCAGTACAAGCCGTACCGTTTCGCCTGCTTTGACGCGGTACTCCGGCTTGTCGAACACGAAGTCGTTGGAAGCGACCACTTTCATCAGCGTAACGCCTTCCGGCAGCCCTTCGGTCTCATCCTTCGGCTTCTCCGGAAGAGAGAAGATGATGAGATAAACACTGAGCAGCGAGGCAAATATGAATACGACAAACATGATCCATTTTTGCATAACAACGTAATCCCCTTTGTCATCGAAATGTCTAACTCTTATAATACCCAACTTCCTCAAGCGTTCTCAACCATAAACAGGGGAAAAGAGGAAAGTTTTTTTGTCTTTTTGACAAATCGATGAACTTTTTCAATGCGCCAAATAGCTCCGCAGCAGCCGCTCGGACTCCGCTTTTACGAACGTCCAAAGCATGAAAAAACGGTGGTGATAGCCTCGGCATATATACTGCGCGGACAAACCGTCCGACTCCCGGCGCTCCTCGTAAATCTTGATCCCCCGGCTGCGAAATTGCCGGCGGATCGCGGCCATCTCCAGCAGCACCCGGTCCTGCACGCCCCGCAGCATCGACTCGTACAAGCGCGGCAGCTTCATGCCGGAGGCGGCGACGGCGCGAATGTCGTGATCCAGTATGCGCAACGTAACGCCGAGCAGCACGTACCGTTTGACCTGATCCATCTCTTCCTCGGTATGGAGCGGCACGCGGGGATTCGGCTGCGCTGCGGCAGCGGACGGACGGGTATCGTTGATCACGGCCATGATTGCCACCCCTTCAAACAAATCGAACATTTGTTCTTATTATATCGGAAAGCATCTCGTTTATGCAAGCGGCGGATTACGGCCGCCGATCTGTCGAGGGGGTGTCGTCGTCATCGTCCGTGCGGTCCTTCAGCAGCGCAATCGACCTGCGCAGCGAATCGGGCAGCGGAAGGCCGAGCCGACCGTAATTTTCCACAATCGAGATCAATTCGTTCGCAATATAGAAGTAGATGGCGGCGCCCATCGCCATCCCTTCGGTTCCCAGCAGCACATCGATGCGATGGGTGAGCATGATCACCAGCAATGTCAGCCCTTTGCGGGCCAGTCCCCACGCTCCCGTCAAGCTGCTGAGACCTTTCTTTTCCTTGAGAGAGGCGGCGATTCCCGTCACGTAATCGACCCCCATCGCCACCAGCAAAAATGTAAGCGTCTCCGGCCATACGCCGAATGAAAACGTAATGATCGAGCCAACCAACGCGCAAATCCCGCTGACCGTAAGCTGCTGCATTCCCCATCTCTCCTTATTCCCGAAACATACAATATGATATGCAGCACGGGAGAAGGTTGTCCGTACTTTCATGCAGCGAACGACAGCGTCGTTGAACGACGGCCGCCGGTCCCAGGGTTCGGCTTATGAGCCCCGGTCCGGCGGTCGATCGGCATTTATTCACTTCGTTGTTACCTTGGCCATAGTCCGCAGCGCCGGCTTCGTCCAGACGGCTCCCAAATATGGCTGCAGAAACGTTCCCGTCAGCCTTAACCGCCCCGCCGAAGCGAATGTCTCGCCGCTCTTGTCCGAAAGCATGCCGCCCTCTCCCTCCCCATGATCATCGTTGTTCCGGCCGCTCCTTTCTCACAGCTCCAGCTTCATCCCGTCGTAGGCGACGATGATGCCCTCGGGCTCGAAGATAGCCGTCAAATCGTCATGCATGAGTCCGATGTTATGGGAAAAATGGGTGACGACGACGCGCGCGGCCGGAGCGAGCATCCCTTCGGCTCTCATCCGGTCCCGGATACCGATGGCCGCCTCGACGTTCAGATGGCTGCCGGTAAACGGCAAATTGCCGTTCGTGCAATCCAATATGACGAGATCGGCTTTCCGCCCCGCCATCCATGCCCACGTCTCCGCCGGCAGCAAGCCGGTGTCATGACCGTAGAAGACGGTGCGCCCGCCTTTCTCGATCCAGAACAGCAGGCACGTTTCGTCGGGATCGTGGTTGGCCGGCAGCGCCGTCACTCGCGCCTCGCCCGTATCCGCCGTCTCGAACAGCGCGATGCGGCGAAGCTGCAGACGCTCGCTGTCCGGCCGTCCGAGCGCGCCGCGGCAGACACGGACGGCCGCATCATGGCCATAGACGCGCAGCGGTCCGTCCAGGCCGTGGGCGAAGACGGGAAGGCGCATCGCCAGCTCCGATGCCAGCAGATGGTCGGCATGCGTATGCGTAATGAACAGGTCGCGCACAAGGCCGAGATCGAGACCGTCACGCAATACGTGCATATACGTATCCGGGGGAAAATCGATTTTGAGCGTTCCGTCGATGATGGCCGAGCTGCGCGTCCGGATGTTCCGCCCTCCGAGCGTGCGGGCTTTGCCGCAGTGCTCGCAGCGGCAAAATACGCCGGGAAACCCTTCCGCAGCCGCGGTGCCGAGAAAATGGACGATCATGCTATCGCCTCCGATCGATTGCCAATCCGCTTATTCCCTCACTTATCCGGTCATTCCGCCGCTTCCGAGTTCCGCCGCTTCCGGGTCCGACACGCCGATGCAGCTGCCAGGAGCGACTTCGAGCGCCTTGTCCGGCGGGTACAGCATCAGCTCCGGCGTATCCGCCACTCCGCCGATTTCCAGCACGAACGGCTCCTCCGGCAGCGAATCGGCCCATAGCTTCACCCGGTTGCCGTCGACCGAAGCCCGCGTCCATTTCGCTTCCACGGGGCGAAGGCCGTCCGCCGTCCGCAGCTTGTAGCGCCGTATATCGCTTCCGGTCGCCGCGTCTATCCGCTTGCTGAAGCTGACGGTCACCGTGCCGTCGGACTTCCGCACCGCCCGCAGCGGCACCGGCGGACGTTCGTACATATAGCCGCCGATATGGTACTCGTACGCGGTCCAGGAGGCGAATCCGCAGGCGCGGACCGTCCGGCGGAAGGCGTCAAGCCATTCCCCGCCCTTCACCATGCCGCGCGCCGAACCGATGTCGGCCTGCACGGCGAGCGGGATGCGGGGATGGAAGTAGCGGATGCGGTCGACGAAATTTTTGTACCGGGTCACATAGTCCGGCGGCAGATCGCCGCGTATCCAGTCCGGCCAATGCGTCTGCAAGTAATGGATGTCCGGCCGCACGCGGCCGATCATCGCCGCCGCGTCCAGCCCCTGCATCTCCCGCAGCCGGTCGGCCGCATCCGCTCCGGCGTCGACGGCGAGCGACCAGGTCGCCACCAGAATGTCCGGTCTTACGGCCCGGACGCCGCCGGCGCCGTTGATCAGCTCGTCAAGGAAGCCGTTCACCGCTTCGACGCGAAACTCGACCCATGCCTGGTACGTGTCGGGGTCGTTCAAATAATAGTCCGGCCGGGCGGGATCGCGGAAATCCGGCATTTCCCGCCCGTACCGTTCCCGGAACGCCCGCCTTGCCAGCGGGCCGACGTCTCCGTATACGCCGCGCCGGATGCCGTCCCACTCGGGAAAGTACGGCTCGGCGATCTCGATGCCGTCGAACGGATAGTCGCAAACGAGGCTGGCCAGCGCCTCCTTCTTCCATGTCACGTACCCGTCGCTGAACGGCGACAGCCGGACGTAGCCGTCCTCCGGCTCCTTCAGCAGCTCCATCCGCCAACTCGGCCATTCCGCCGGGAAGCGTTCCGTCGAATACGTGCCGTTGCCGAGCGTCATCGCCCATACGGCCATCCCCCGCCGGCGAAACGCGTCGATCAGTTCGCCGTCCACCCGGTTCTCGTTGACGACGAAATAATGGACGATCCGGTAGCCGGCCAGCTCGATCTCCTCGGCAATGCTGTCGGCCGTCCGGTTCAAATAATAGGGAAAGGTCGGATCGACCTGGATGCTCGGGCCGTAAATCGCTTCCGCCTTGGCCATTGCTTCTTCGCAGCCTCCTTCCGTCAGCCGACGACGCCCGTCCGTTCGACGCTTTCCACAAAATATTTTTGCGCGAACAGATACAGGACGAAAATCGGCAGTATCGCCATCAGCGTGCCGGTGTTCAAGTAAAGCGACGTATGCGCGACTCCCCCGACGTATTCAGGGCGTACGATGCCCGGCAGCAGGGCGAGCGTGCGGGACAGCAGCGTCGCATGCGGCGTGAACAGGTTGACGAAATAGCTGTCGTTCCACTGCCAGATGAACGAGAACAGCAGCACCGTCACGATCGACGGCGTCGCATTCGGCAGCATGACGCGGACGAACGTCTTGAGCACGCCCGCCCCGTCCACATAAGCGGCTTCCTCCAGCTCCTTCGGCAACGCCCGGAAAAACTGCCGGAAAATAAAGATGTACAAGCCGTTTTTCAACCCCATGGCCAGCGCCGACGAAATAAAGAACGGCCAATACGATTCCAGCAGATTGACGCCTTTCGAACCGGTGAACAGCCCGTAAATGCCGAACACATCGAAAAAGCGGTAATGCAGGTACGTCGGCACCATAATCGTCTGCGGCGGAATGACGATCGTAAAAACGACGAGCGCGAACAGAACGCCGCTGCCCCAAAATTTCAATCGCGCGAATCCGTAGCCGGCGAGCGCGCATGAAACGAGCTGGAGAACCGCGACGCTGACGCTGAGCAGCAGCGTATTGGTAACGGCTGTGTAGTAATCCAGATATTCCATGACCCGCTTCACGTTATCCAGCGTAACGTTTCTCGGAATCCAGACGACGGTCGAGTCGAACAAATCTTCGCTGCTTTTGAAGGCGATCGAGATTTTGGTCATAATCGGGTACAAAATGATGAAGCTGATACCGAAAAGCAGGACGGACCGGACCATGATCCACAGCCAGGTCTTCGTTTTTTCCACCGGGTTGTAATGGCGGTTCCAGGCGGCAAGAGCGGCCGCCGCGCGACCTATTTCGGCTTTCAAAGGCCACCCCTCCCCTAATCGTTGTAATGAACGCGTCTGGTAATCAAATAGGCCGAGACCGACAATATAATGGAAATGGTGATGAAATAGGCCCAGGACATCGCCGAGCTGACCCCGAAATTCAGCTGCACGAAAGCCGCGTCCTGGATCATGCCGGTCACGCCGTTGTTATAGAACGAATCGATAATGGTATAAATGGTGTTCGTCAGAATGAGCGGCGTAATCATCGGAAACGTAATTTTCCAGAACGCTTCGTAGCCTGTCGCCCCCTCGATTTTGGCCGCTTCGTACAAGGAAGGCGAAATCGACTGCAGACCGGCCAGGAAGATCAGAATTTGCACGCCCGAAAGCGTAATGATCTGGTAAATGCGATCGACCGCGCCGCTCAAATAATCGACCACATCCCGGCTCATCCCCGCTTCCAGCAGAAGCGGCCTCAGCTCGATGCTGCGCAGGCCCGAGTAGTTGCTTTCCATGTCCTGGCCGACCTGACCGATAATTTGGGCCAAATAATTTCCGCTGTCCAGCTGCGCGATAATGCCCGACGCCAGCACGACCGGCAGGAAGATGATCGCCCGGGCCAGCATTCGTCCCCTGAATTTCTGCGACAGCAGCGTTGCCGTGAACAGACTGAAAAAAATAATGAGCGGAAGATTGGTCGCCATCGTGACGACGGCATCCGTCAGCACCCGGACAAACCAGGCATCCTGCATAAAAATGTACCGGTAGTTCCGAAGCCCGACCCACTCCAGCGAATAGCCGTCGCTATCGATGGTCAGCTTGCTCAGGCTGAAGCGGAGCGAGCGGTAGAACGGAACGGCCATCAGCAGCAGGAAACCGATCAGCCAGGGGGCGACGAACAGGAAGCCGAACAGCGCTTTTTTACGTTCAAGGGTCAACGGCTTCGGTTTGATCATGACGCCTCACTCCTCCACCACGTAATCGCGCGGCCCGATGACGGCGCCGTCCGCGTTGGCCGATTTGCCGTTGTAGTTGACCGTTACTTTCAACCCGCCGCCGTATGTCGTGCGAAATACGCCTTTCGCCAGCTTCTCGTGCCGGACGATCGGCTTGCCCCGCACCTTCTTCAGCACGCCGTTTACCTCCCTGTACGCTTCTACCGCCTCGTCCAGCCACATTTCGCCGTTATGGGCGTACAAATCGTTGTACCGCGTATTTTTCAGAATGGCCGGATCTTCCAGGATCCAGCTGTAATAAACGGACGATCCGGTTTCCAGCGACTTCAGCACATTGATGCGCGTATCCTGGTCTTCCGCCAAATTGTACGGCTTGCCCGCGTAATCGATATACCCGTGCAGCACCATCTGGTAGAACGGCACCGATTCCATGGCGAGCTTGTAGCCGCTGCCCGTTAACGGAACGTCAAGCACGTGCCGGACGTACGGGAGCAGATAAGCGTTGCCTCCGCTGATCATCAGATCGGGCGCCGCCTCGCGAATACGGGCCGCCTCGCGGACGACGATCCGTTTGGCCTCCTCGCGCAGCACTTCGCCTCTCAGGCGGAAATCGGAATACAGCTCGCCGCCCAAATCGCGGAGCGACAGCGTTCCCGGGTTGTACTTGCCGTAATCGTCCAAAAACCTAGCAACGGTATCTCCCAAAGCGGAAGGGGAGAGCAAATAATGGGAGAATCGCCTGTAATCTTTCTGATAGGTCGCTTCCAAAAACTCATAAACTTTCACGAATCTTCGGGAAATGAGCTGCGCCGCGTCGGCCGACGGCCTGAAGCCGTTGCCGGAACGGTACACCCGCATAAACGCGACGTCCGGATACAGCGCTCCTCCGCCTTCCTTGAGCCGGTTCGCCAGCGCCTCCCACTCTTGCTGCGAACCCAGCTTTCCGTCGCGCTTGATATCGTCCGGAAATTGATGCCGCACCCCGTTGTTGAACCATCCCGAATATTTCAGGCGCACATTGCGTACTTGCCCGGCATTCAGCTTCTCGACCAGTTCAACAGCCTGACGGTATGTGCTGAGCGGAACGAGCGTTTCGTACGGTACGCCCAGAAACGACCGCTGCTTCGGGACACCGCCTGCCAGCTCGACGTAGAACGGCGAATCCCCTTCCGGCGAAAGCGGAACGAAGTCGTGCTTCTTTTCCAGATAACCGCGATAATAGGAAGCCATTCCGGAATAATCGGCGTTTTCGCCTTCGAGAAAGGCGTACCGGATGCTCAGCAGCCCCTTGTAGCCGTTCTTCGGCGTTTTGATCATCGCTTCGTTCTGGCTCAGCCGCACCGTATCGCGCGGCAGCAGCGTAAATTGCGCGCCGACGGTATTGTAATCGTGAAGGCGTCCGGCGATATCGGCGGTGAGCCGGGCCATCGCGTCTCCCTCCTCGATCACGGCCAGAAACGCGCTGCCGTTCTTCCGCATGCCGAATACCGGCATCCGGCTCGTCTCGAATTGGCTGATCTTCTCGTCAACGGCTATCGCCCCGTCGTCGCCGTATATCGGAATGACGATCGGCTGCGCCCAATTTTTCCCGCTGTTGAGTTCCATCAGCGCCCCGGAACCGTCCGGCAGAAAAATATAGCCGCTATCGGCTTTCCCCGCCGCTCCGAAGTTGTTCAGCAAGCCGAGCGAATACAGGCGGAACGGCGGCGTCCCTTCTACGATGGCCGAAGCGTCGACCGTTGCGACGAGTTCCCCGCCGTCCAGCCTGTATGTCAACGGCACCGTAAATTTCGGATTGGCCGCAGCGCCCTCGCCGCCGGCGGCATCCGCATTATCGATCGCCAAATCCTCCGCCGTATAACCGGCCTTCTCGAACAGCTCGACAAGCCGCTTGACCGCCGAATTCGGGATTTCACGGCGCACGTAAACGCCTGCCTTGTCGTCGAGCTTGAAACGGGAAATGACCGCGTCCTTGTCCTTCTGATCGGCGAGCGCGCTGAGCAGCTTGTCTTCGAAGCGCTCTTTCGACATTTGCGCCGGAATCGATTCCAGCCCTTTCTCCGGGCTGCCGAATTGGAAGGTGACCGTCACTTCCTGCTCGCTGCGCTTGATCTCAAACTGGTTGTATCGGACGCTGTCATTGAAGCTGTCGTATTCCTTCGTTTGACCGTTGTGCGTCAAATAAGTCAGCGCGAGCTGCGCGCCGAGCCGCCCCTTCAAATTCGGCGTCGCGAGCGAATCGCTCTCCCGGTCTTCCGGATTGGAACGCCAGATCGTGCCGCTTGCTTTGTGCAGGACGGCGATTTCGGCCGTTGTGCGGCTGATATAAAGACGAAGCTGCTTGCTTTCCAGCACCGCTTCCATGCCGGGGATCGGCTCCGCATCGGGCGATACCGGCATGGCGTCCCGAGATTCCTCGGCCGCCGCCTGCCTCCCGTCGAGAGGCACCGCGGACGCGGGATCGGCCGGCTCGGGCGAGCAGCCCGCGGCGAGCGCGGCCAGGACGATGACCGGCAGCATCAGAAGAGGGCGGATAGCCGGCAGATGCCGTTTCATACGTCATCACTCCCCGATCCTGAATGAAATTTCCTTGTAGATCGTCATGCCGAACGACAGCATTTGCTGGGCCAGACTGAACACGAGCAGCCCGAGAAAGACGAAGATGCCGATTACGACAAGCGTCAGCAGCATCGTCACGATCGTCTTCCCGACCGTGTACTGATGCACGGTCATCATCCCGACGAACAGCAGGCCGATGAACCAGCCGTAAGCGACCGATTCGATAAAATAATAGAAGGAGCCTTCCTGCACCGTCATCACGTTGGACAGGACGATAAGCAGCGGCTGCGCGAGCACGATCGGCACGAGCGCATAACCGGTCGCCACGACGATCTCGCCGAACTTGCCTTCCCCGTCCATCAGCGTCGTCAGCGACCAGTTGGCGATGCACCAGAGGAAGAACGGCAGCACGATAAATTTCAGCTCATCGATAATGCTCGCTTCGAAGGTGACATCCGGGTTGAAAATAAATCCGCTCAGCTGCTGTTTCAGAAGAAACAATACGGACAGCAGGACAAGCAGCGCCAGCGTGAACCAGATTTTCCCCTTTCGCTCGTATTTCAGATCCCAGAACCCTTTGAACGGATGGAAGATGGTATACCACGCCATACCGACCGTTCCCGGCTCCCCCGCGCGGTGGCGGACAAGCCGCCTTCCGACAAGCAGCAGCGCCGCGATTACGAGCAAAGCGGTCGCGATGAAGCTGAAGTTCTGCCACATCCAGTCTTTGCGGTAGCGCTCGAACGCGCGGGAGTAATATTCGCGGTGCATTCCGTTGAAGAAGCTGTCCATCGCCTCTCGATTGCTGCCCTGACGCAGCTCCGCCTTGCCGATTCCGAGATAAGCGATTTCGAGATTGCTGTTCAGCTTCTGCGCTTCCTTCCAGGCAGCGACCGCTTTCTCTTCCTCGCCGTTGTCGGTGTAGATGACGGCATTGCGGATCATTCTGCCGTACCGCGTCGGCTCGAAGATAACGAGACTTCCGATCCCTTTGTCCAGCACGACGACCTTCTCGCCCAGCATCGCGAGATCGGACGGGGTGCGGAAGCCGCCAAGCTGTTCCCCCAGCTGGCCGAACGCATACATCAGCTTGCCGTCCCGGTCGTAGGTGAAGACGCGTCCCCGCTTGCCGTCCAATATGCTGTATATGCCGTTTCGATCGACGGCAACCGCGATCATCGAGGACGGCCCGATGCGCGTGCCGTTGAACGTAATCCAGATGTCGCCCTTCGGCGGGAAGTAGCCGTCCCGCTTCAGCACATCGACCCCCGACGGGTTGAGACGCTTGACCGGCTCGTCGGTGAAGCCTTCGGCCGTCGTGGTATAAATAAATCCTTCCGCATCGATATCCACATTGTTGAACTCTTCCGGAATATTAAGCGCCATCTTGCTCCGCTGCTCTTCTGTCATCAGCCGGCGCCAGAACATGTCGATCGGATTGAAGGTCACTTTGTTCGTTCCGATGAAGCCGGTAAATTTGCCGCCGGAATCAAACTGCATAATGCCGTCGAATACGCCTTTGCTGACGACGTACATGCGGTTCGCGGAATCGACGACCAGCTTCACCGGCACATATCGGAGGCTGCTGCGCAGCACATCCGAATCGGGCGCGCCGATTTCCCGGACGAACGCCCCTTCGGTCGTCAGCTCCACGATGCGCGCATTGCCCGTGTCGGCGACGAACAGCCGGGAATCGTCCTTGACGAATACGCCATGCGGCTCGGCCAGCGCATCCTCTTTGCCGTTATGGTCGAATTTGTCGATGACGCGAACGAGGTTGAACTCGTCGTTCAGCACGACGATCCGGTTGTTGCGCGTGTCCGCGATGTAGATCATGCCGGCCGGCGTAATGAACAGATCTTCCGGCGACTGCAAAGGGCCGGCGCCAAGCCGGTCGCCGTCGAGCTGGAAGGACGGCAAGTAAGCGTTCGGCGCGGGCGTGACGTCTCCCCAGAACGAGTAATTGTATCCCCGATAGGGAGCGGCTGCCGCCGACGGCGCCGTTTCGGCCATCGCCGCCAAAGACAGGAGGAGCAGCAGCCATCGCATTCGTTTCACGGTTACGCTTCTCCTTTCCTGTTCAATCTTTCATGCCGGAAGTGGACATCGTCTGAATGACGCTGCTCTGCGACAACGTAAAGATGGTGATCGGTACGAGCAGAAGCAGCAGCTGCGCCGCCATCGACGGGCCGATCCGGACGATGCCTCCGGCCAATATTTGGCCGAGCGCGTAATCGATCGTCTTCAGCTGCTCGCTGTAAATGTACATGGAACCGGCCGCGCCGCCCGCGCCCCACAATCCCTGAAACGAAAATATGATGAGCGTCAGCCAGGCCGGCTTGACGACCGGCATGATGATGTTCCAGAAAATGCGGAATTCGCTGCAGCCGTCGATCTCCGCCGCCTCGATCAGCGCATCCGGCACCTGCTCCATAAATTGCTTCATTAAATAGAGGCCGAGCGACGAGCCGATGGCCGGAACGATAACGGCCCAATGGGTGTCCAGCATGCCGAGCCACGACATCGTCATATAGTTGGTAATCTGGGTAACCGTGGCGGAAAACATCAGGGAGAGCACCACGACGGTGAACAGAAAGCCTCTCCCCGGAAACTTCCGCTTGGCCAGCGGATATGCCGCCAGCGAGGCGATGACGACGTGTCCCGCCGTGCCGAGGACGGCGATAAACATCGTATTAAACAAATACCGCGTGGCCGGAACCCATGATCCTTGAAGCAAATAATAAAGATCGGTGAAATTGTCGAGCGTCGGGTTGCGGACGAAAAACTTCGGCGGAAACTGCAAAATCTCGTTTATCGGTTTGAACGCGTTGCTGATGACAAACAGAAGCGGCATCGCCATGAAGCATCCGACAAGGGCCAGCAGCACGAACAGCGAGATGTCGCCGTAGAGCGACCGGCTCACTTTTTTGCGGCGAAGTCTGAAACGGAATGTCATTGTCAATCACCAACCTTTGACAGCAGCCTGCGGACGATCAGGTTCGAACCGAGCATAAGCGCGAACAGGACGGTCGCAATCGCGGAAGCATACCCCATCTCGTAACGTATGGAACCGTAGTCCATCAGATGCGTCACAATCGTATGGCCGGCGTACTGGACGCTCGGGAACCCGGCCAGCTGCGTCGCCACCTCCGCCACGGCAAAGGAAGACGTGATTTGAATAACCGCTCCGAACAAAAGCATCGGCCGCATCGACGGAAGCGTAATATACCATAGCTCCTGCCAGCGGTTGCGAATGCCGTCGATCGCGCCCGCCTCGAACAACGTCTTGTCCATCGTCTGCAGGCCGGCGATGAACGCCAGGAAGCTTGTTCCGAGACTGAGCCACAGCTGCACGATAATAATGATCGTCATAATGTATTTCGGGTCTTTCAGCCATAGAATCGGCTCGAGAATGATTCTCCACTTGATCAGAAACGCATTGATGTAGCCATAAGAATCGCTGCTGAACAGCAGCGTCCATACGATGAATGCATTGCCGGACAGTGCCGGCGCATAGAACACAAGCGTTGCAATGGCGCGAATTTTCGGAGACAGCTCGTTAATAATCCAGGCCAGCACGAAACAGGCGATGTAGCTGATCGGGCCGGTAATGGCGGCAAACAGCAAGGTGTTTTTCAGCGCGATCAAAAAAACGTCGTCGCGGACGAACAGGCGGGCGTAATTGCTCCAGCCGACGCCTTCCGGCCATTGCAGCATGTTGAAATTCGTAAAGCTGACCAGAAGCGACAGTACGACGGGAAGAACGGTAAATGTGAAAAATATAAGGAAATACGGCGCCAGCATCAAATAAATGGACCGGTTCCGCACAACCTCCTTCCAGACCGTTCGCAGCCGCACCGGCAGCAAGCGGACGGCATCCGCCCCCTTCGTCCTTCGTTCCAGCACGGGCATAAGGGCCTCTCCCTTCTACTTGGTCGGCAGATTGAATTCCTTGCGTTTGATGGTGATCTCTTCGTTGATCGTCCGGACGTAATTTTCCAGCGTTTCCCTTGGCTCGCTGCCGTCATTGTAAACTTCATAGAACGCGTTGTTCAGATGCCGGTCAAGCGAATAACCGCCCGGTACGGCCGGTCTGCCCCGAATCCATTCGAACTGGTCCATCAGGCTCCGGTATTCGCGAGAAGACCACGGCAGCATCCGGAGCGCTTCCAGGTTGGCCGCCGCGTAGCGGGCCGATTCGCCCAGAATCGCTTCCATCTCCCGCCCGAATGTCGCCTGAGCCTCCGCGCCGGTCCACCATTTCAGAAACGTCCAAGCCGCTTCCTTCCGGTTCGAATTGTTAAAGATGACGGTGCCCGTAGCGGTCGTCAGCGCATCCCGGCGAATCGTTCCGTCCGCCTGTTTCGTGCCCGGAAGCGGCGTGAAATCCCATTGCCCGCGAATTTCAGGCGCAAAAATTTTAAGGAAGTTGTATGTCGTGTAATCCGCAATGCCGATCGGCATTTCCCCGGTCCGAAAACGGTTGATAAAATCGAATTCAAGCGGCAGCTTGTAGTTGGTGTAAAGCTCCGTCCATTTGCGGAACGTCTCGATCCCTACCGGTGAATCCAGATCGGTGGCGATGCCGTCGCCCTGGTAATAAGCGCCTCCCGCCTGATAAAGCATCGTTTCGAATACGATGGTGAAAGGAAGCGCCAGCTCCATGTTGTTTTTCTGCAGCTCGGGAATGATCCGGTACATGTCCTCCCAGGTGTCCGGAACTTCTAGCCCGAGATTGTCCAGAATGTCTTTGCGGTAAAAGAGCATCGGGAACGACTGCGTCTCCGGCAAGGCATAGATGCCGTTCCGGTACGTAAATCCGGTGAAGGCGCTGTCCATGAACTGGCTCCGCACTTCTCCGAAATCCGGGAATGCCGTCAAATCCTGCACCGCACCCCGCATCGCGAAGTTGATAATATCCGGCATCGAGAGCGCGACGTCGGGTCCCTTCCCGGCAAGCGTAGCCGGCATGACGACAGCCGGATTGACCAGCTGCAAGTCGATCTCGATTCCCGTCTCGGGCGTAAACATGCTGTCGATCATCGAGCGCAGCAGCTGCGCCTGATCGCGTCCCGAGCCGATCCAGACCGTTACGGCCTGACCGCCGCCCTCGCCGCTGTCGACCGCGTTGTAGTCTTCGGTAAAAGATTTCAGAAAGGCCATCGTCTCATGCCACATTTCCCCCAGGAAACCGGCATTCGCCCGCGGCATTGCCACGTCGGGCGATTTGAAAAAGAGGTAGTCGATCGTCAGCGGCTGTTCGTTGACGCTGAGCAGCCACGTTCCGAGCGAGCTGACGTTGTCCTTGAACTGTTTGAGCCGGGAGGCGATCGTCTCCGACCGGTCGCCGAGATCGGCAAGCTGATAGGCGGTCGTCCTTAATATGGTCGTGCTGCTGCTCGTGCCGCCGACCATCTCGTCCATCCGGTCGGCCGCGCGGTTCAGCGCTTCGCTCTCCTCGCGAAAAATTCGCTCCATGTCCGGAATTTGCGAATCCAGCTGATAATCGCGGTACGGGTCCGGCACGGAACCGGTAATCATCACAATTTTCAAATAAAGTTCGTTTAACCGCCGAATGCTCGAGCGGACCATCCGGATCGTATCGGACAGTTCGCCCATCGTCAGCTCGAGACGCACCGTATGCTTGCCTTCGGTCAGCGCAAAAAGGTAAGGCTCGCCGCCGCTCCCGGGCATGCCGAGCTGCCATTCCCCGCCGTAGCGGAACGGCACCGCTTCCGCTTCCTTGAACGGCACTTTGCCGTCGATATACATTTTCCGGACGACGTTGACGCCGCGAACCGTGTTTTGCATATACCGCACGCCGAACTGATACAACCCGTCCTCGGGAATGTCGAACTCCCATTCCAGCCACTGCCCCGGCGTTTTCCAGTTGACGCCTCCGATCGCGTTCATCCGGATTTTCGACACATGATACGGCTCCGTCGCCGGACTGGTCCGGTCGTTAATCGGATACAGGGAAGGGTTCGATTTGAGCGCCGCATCTTCGCCCTGCACTTTGACCATAACGCCGCTTGTCGTTTTGAACCCTGCCTCGGCATAGGCGGCGCTGATCTCGGCATAGGCAGGCACGGCGTCCTCCTGGTACAAGAGGAGATAGTCGACCGTCAACGGTTCGCGAAGCGATTGCAGCGTGATGCGATGGCTGCCTTTCGTCAAATAGAACAAAAACGGTTCGTCGTAATAGCCGTCCGCATCGCGCAGCACCACATCCTGCCATTGCGGCTGCTCGACCTGCGCGGGCCGCCGTTCGTTCCCCCGCGCATCCCGCTCGATCGTATCCGCTTCATTGCGCCAGACGCGGCTGAAGACAAGCCGTCCCGCCTCCTCGAACGGAAGCTGTCCGTCGATCGTCAGCTCCCGTTCGATCGGAGAGCTGCTCCCGGGCTCGGGGTAATAGCGAAGGCCGATATTGTACAGCCCGTCCTCCGGCACATCGATATCCCAATGGATCGCGCCGCTTTCGGCCGTACGGACGACAGGACCCGTCGCGCCCTCGAACTGCTGCAGCACTTCGGCTTCCATCCCGTCTGTCGCGGCGAACGTCTCCGCTTCGATGACGATGCGGATCGAGGGACGGGCCTGCTGAGCATGGCGGGTCATATAGGCTTCGTACCGGTCCTGCTCCGCCTCGGCGGACAGCCCGGTTGCGGCGTCCGTCCGGGGAGATGCCGGCTCCAGTATATGTCCGTTCCCCGAAGCGGAATTTCCGGGCAGCAGAGAGGCGATTGCAGCCCATGCGATCAGGACGACCGCAGCCGCGGCGATCAATTGATTTCTCGTCCTCTTGTGCACGCGCACCCCTCATTCCTACATCTTTCGTTCGGACAAGCATCTTGACGCTGGCGAGGGAACCCCGGCCGGCGGCGGTTCCCTCTCGTTCGTTTACGGCTTCGTGTTCAAATTCTGGTCGAGCGAATCTTGCGCCACCTGTTTGACCCGTTCCAGCGCCGCTTCCGGCGTTTCGCCGTTGTTGACGATTCCCCACGCGGCATCGCCAACAGCGCCGCCGGTCGCATTAAAGAACGGTGTCACGATATCCGTAATTTTCACCATCAGCTCGACGTCCTTCTCGTCGGCCAGCCGCTGCTTCTCGGCGTCCTCGCGTTTCGCGTTCTCGACCCGGTCCCACAGCACGAGATCCTGCCAGATCTGGGCCGTTTCTTTCGGATGCTTCGCATTCGCGGGCATGTACCAGAGCACGAAGTTTTCGATCGTATTGGAATATTCCGTCGCTTTCGGCCCTTTCGGAAAATAAACGAAGCCCTGCTCGTCGGTCATATCTTTGCGTTCCGCGCCTTCCCACAGCTCGCCGTTAATCATGGCCGCTTTGCCGCTGCTGAATACGGTTTGCGATTCGGTGTAGTCGTCGAACGAATTGTGCGTGTTCGGCAGCACGACCTTGTGAACATTGAACAGATCGCCCAGGAAGCGGAGCGCTTCCAGCGTGTTCGGATTGTCGTGCGAGAAGACGTATTTGCCGTCCTTGAGCTCGTAGTAATTGCCGTTATTGGAATAGACCAGCAGCCTTGTCAGGTTGCCGAGATAGGTCGTCATCCCCCATTGGTCGACAACGCCGTCGCCGTCCGTATCTTTGGTCGCCCGCTTGGCAATGTCAAGAAACGAATCCCAGTTCCACTTGTCCTGCTCGATCAGATCGTGCGGATCGGGCAAGCCTTCGCGCTCGAACAGTGTCTTGTTGTAATACAGTCCGGTACTGCCCGTAATCTTGTCGGTAAAGCCGTATTGCTTGCCCTCGAACGAACCGTTCTCTTTCATGTTCACCGGCCATTTCGGATCGTTCATGTCGAACAGATCGTCGACCGGAAGGAGCAGCCCCTGCCGAATCAGCGGAATGGCGTGATACAGATCAAGCGCCACCAGATCCGCGACCGGCTCGCCGGCAAGCGCGGCGTTCGTAATCATCGTCGGCGGCTCGCCCCACGGTACTTTTACCCATTCGATGTTGACATTGTACTTCTCTTCGATTTCTTTCTCTCTCGCCACCGCAAGATCGCCTTCCTGCGTTCCTTCCTGCGGGCCGTCGATCCAGTGAACCATCTTGATGGTATAGCCGTTCATGTCGATGGCTGGCACTTCGGGCGCCGGCGGCTCTTCCTCTTCAGGCGTCTGCGATTCGGCCTCGGTCTGTTCGCCTGTCTGTTCCGCAGCGGGAGGCGTCTCCGACTCTTCGGTTTTGCTGCAGGCAGGCGCAGCGATCAAAACAAGCGCCAACAGAAACAACATCACGACCTTCATTTGCTTCATGGTTCGTTTTCCCCTCCGATTTGTAGAAGATAAATCCTTTTCACCGTGAAAGTGACGATGAATCACCCCCTATCAGAGTTGAACCTTACAAAATAACGTCGAATTACCGTTCTATATCAGAATTAAAAACACGAAATTAGGCGTAATTAATTTACATAATAAATATTTAATAGAATAATTTAACTTTCAATGAACAAATATATGCGCGAAATGATGCAACGAAAAAGATCGGATTTCACATCTTTTGCCGCTTCACACGCGCCTTTATTTATCCCGCAGCCTTCTAAAACGGAAAACGGATACATTATAAATAAAACAGACAGAAATCAAGCATAAGCAAGTATCGCGAGAAGAAACCGGTTGGTAATTCTGGAGGTTAAAAGTTAAATGGCAAGGATGTCTGAAGTCGTTGCAAGCTCTTGTTATCATGGAGGCAGTATGTAAACCGATTAACAATCGCCTGCTGAGGTTCTGAAGCTATCTTAACACAGTATAAATAAATATTCCACTAAAAAATGAAAAATAAAAAAAAACTCCATAGATAGATTCGGGGAAAAGTTTTTTTAAAAGTTTGCAAGTTGGAAACATTTCGATATGGTTGCGAAACATGCGGGGGGTAAGATCGGTTCATGAAAGGGGCGGACGAAACCGCCCGGTTGACAGGAGGAGATTGCTAATGAAACATAACGGTTCGAAAAAAATGAAGATTTGGACGGCTGCGTCGCTCGCCGCTTTGACGCTGACCGCCGGAACGGTCTATACGGTTTCGGCCGTCCGGGCGGATGGGCTTTCGGCCGCCGCGGCCGGAAGCGCTGCGGTCCATGCTTCTGCCGCAGCGCAGACCGCCGCGGCAAGCAGCACAGCAGCCGACAAAATCGTCGATCAGTACAATGCGCTGCTGAAGAAGCGGGGCCAACTGCCGCAAGCGTTCGCTTTCTTGAACAAGCATATCGGCGATGTATCCAAACGCCAGGCGACGCTGATGACGCTCCATCTCGAGAACGCCGTCAAAAAGGCGCTGCCGGCTATGGAAGCGCGTTTTAACTCCACATCCGTTCAAACCGCGATCTTCAAAGTGTACCGTTTCGGCGACGATTTTGCCGACGTGATCAAGCGGACAAAAGACCGGAAGCTGATCGCGCTGCTGAAAGAGGCGGACGCAAGCGGCTACAAGCTGGAAACGGCCGAAGGGATGTTCTTCCCGATCGTCGACTATACGAAGTTCCGGAAATACGGCGCGTATGTTAATCCCGACATTAAGGCTTACTTCGATATTATGGCCGTGGAATCGGAAAAAGCCGTCGCCAAGGATGCGGCGCTGACGATCGGCTATCAGGAGCTTGTCAACCGGACATTGTCCATGGAACAGTTCGTCGCGAAATTTCCGTATTCCAACCGGGCAGCCCAGGTGAAGACGCTGTTCGACCGCTACAAACTGTTTACGTTCTATGGACTCAGCAATACGCCGCTGTTCGACTACAACACCAAGACGATCATGCCGAACGCCAAAAAAGGCTATACGCTCGTCCTGCAGTATAACAAGCCGTCGTCAAGCGAATACTTGACTTTGTTGCAGAAGTTCATGAAACTGCTCAAGGACGAAAACTACAAGCTGACGGCGAAGGTCGAAGCGTTCCGCAGCGCCAACATCCCGATCGAATAATATCCGCATAAGCCGGGCGGCTCCCTTGTCTATGAAGACAAAGGAGCCGCCCTTTGACAATCTTGCCTGAAACCTAGCTTCATTTCTTCTCGCTATCTCGTCCGATACGGACAGCCCGCCTTCGCTGCGTGCTTCTCTCACACAGCCGCCGGCTGGCCGCTCTTCTTGGCCATGCCGCGCTGGGCGGTCACGAGCTTGTAATAAATGCCCCGTTTCTCCATCAGCTCATTATGGGTGCCGACTTCGGCTACCCGCCCTTTATCCAGCACGAGCAGCCTGTCGGCATTGCGCAATGTCGTGAGCCGGTGCGCAATGGCGATCGTCGTGCGGTTCTGCGTCACCCGCTTGAGCGCTTCCTGAATGGCCGTCTCGGTATCGATATCGAGGGATGCGGTCGCTTCGTCCAGAATAAGAATGCGCGGATCGTTCAGCACCGCCCTCGCGATCGCGAGCCGCTGGCGCTCGCCGCCGGACAGATTGTTGCCGTTCTCCTCGAGACGCGTATCGTAACCGTCCGGAAGCTGGATAATGAAATCATGCGCGTTCGCGATTTTGGCCGCCCGGATAATGTCCTCCAGCGTGGCGTCCGGCTTCGAATACCGGATGTTCTCCGCGATCGTTCCGCTGAACAGAAACGTCTCCTGCAGCACGACCCCGATCTGCGAACGCAAGTCTTCCTGCCGGATGGACCGGATGTCGACCCCGTCGATCAGTATGGCGCCCTCGTTCACGTCGTAGAAACGGGTCACGAGATTGATCAGCGTCGACTTCCCCGCCCCGGAATGGCCGACGAGTCCGATCATTTCCCCCGGCTTGATTTCAATATCGATATCCTTCAGCACCGGTTCGTACGATTTGTAGCCGAAGACGACATTGCGAAACGTAATGGCGCCCCGGATCTTATGCTCCACGGCATGCTCGGAATCGAGCACTTCCGGCTGCTCGTCGATAACCGAGAACACCCGGTGGATGGAGATGACGGCGTTCGCCACCCAACGCGGCATAAACATCAGCCAGGCGATCGGACCGAATATCATCGACGCGTACGCGCTGAACTGGATCAGTTCCCCGACGTTCATCTCCCGGCCGATAATCATATAGCAGCCGATCATCAGGACAAGATATTGTCCGAGCTGGATCAAGTAGTTCGAAATCGGCGACAGGATGCTGAACAGCTTCTCGCTCTTGATCGCAGCGGCGGCGAATTCGCTGTTGTACGCCCTGAACCGCCGGATTTCCCGCTCTTCCTTGCCGAACGCCTTGACGACCCGGATCCCGCTCAGCACATCGTGCAGGAAGGAATTCGCTTTATCGGAAATGCGCCATTGCTTGTGAAACAGCTTTCGGAGCACGTATCTCCAAATATAGTAGTGCAAATAGGCAACGAACGGAGCCGGCAGCAGCACGACGAACGCAAGCCGCCAATCGGCGGAAAAGAGCAGGTACGCGGACGCGACGAGAATGATCAGCTGAAAAATGGCCGTCGTGCACATTTCCTGAATCAGATGCCGGATGCGGTCCGTATCGGCCGTCACCCGGTTCATAATGTCCCCGGCCCGCTGCGATGTCAAAAAACCGAGCGACAAGTTTTGAATCTTATCGAATACCGTCTTGCGCAGGTCGGCCGCGATGCCCGAGCTGACGCTCGCCATAATCCGGCTTCTCGCGATGCCGAGCAGCTCGCCGCATGCCAGCACAAGCAGCATCCCGGTCAAGGCAAGGAAGAACATCCGGACGCTCGCGCTCTGCCCTTCCGGCGGCTGCAGTGCGGAGTTGACGATCAGCTTCTGAAAGTACGGGCCGGCCATCGCGAGGGCGGAAGAGACGATCAGTACGCCCAGTCCGAGCGCGAGCTTCCGCCAATGTCCCTTCGATACGAGAAACAGCCTTTTGAAAGCGGCCGCCTTGTTCATGCAGCGCGGACAAACCCGGGTACCCGGCACGAGCGGGCCGCCGCATTGAACGCAGACGGGCTCCGCCTCGTTGTTGTAGATGCGGATTTTTCGCTTTGCGGCCATATCGTTCAAAATTTGCGCGATGTAGCCGTACCTTGCCGCATGCTGCATCGTCACCCGGACGATAATGCGCTTCGTTCCGCTTTCCGACGCTTCGAGCACCGCATTGCCGACGAACGGCACGATTTTGTAGTCGCAGGCGTCCGCGATGAGGCCGCTGTCCCGCGTCTCGCCGTTCTCCACATACGCCCACTTGTCGCGGCCGATCACCAGATAGCCGTTCACCCGTCGGCCTTCAAGCGACAGATCGGCGGGCACGCTGTAGGCGATATCCGCTCCTACCGCTCGCTTCGCCGCTGCCAAATCCCGTTCCGGGAGCGAAAAATTCAGGTTCATGGAAACCTCCGTTGCTTGTCGGTTACAAGCGCATTTCGACCATCCGGTATTCCTTCTCGCTCAGCTGATCCAGCCGGGGAATGACGAACCGGTTGCCGTCGACATCGGTGATCAGCAGCCGGTTCTCCGCCGCAAACTTGACGTTGCCGCCACCGTTTCGCACCGTAAACCGGCAAAGCCCGGCCGTCGTTTCCGCTTCCCAGTACGAATAGCCGAACTCCTCCTTCACGGCGACGACCTTCGTAATTTCCGGCGTAAAATAACGGATGGCCATCTGCCGCTCGAGCAGGGCGGCCGTTTCCGGCGGAAAGTCGTCCAAATTGCGGATCATGCCGATCTCCTTGTTGTCCGCCGTCCGGATCGACAGATAGACCCGCCGGTTCGTATGCGGAAAGGAGCAGTGCACATACACCGGCGAGTGCTCCTCGCCGTCCGTTTTGACAGCGAGCAGATGGCCCGGCGTCTCGGCAAATTCCGCATTCTCCTTCGTCAAGTACCGGATTCTGGCCGCGTCGGCGAGTTCCGTCTTTCCAACGTTTCCGTCTTGCGTCACGCGATCACCCCCTCCTTCATCTTGAGCGCTTCGTCATGCTTCCGGACAAGATCGTGGTAGGCGCCTTTCCTCTCCATCAGCTCGTCGTGGGTGCCGGCTTCGACGACCTTGCCGCGATCCATGACGACCAAATAATCGGCATTGCGGAGCGTGGACAGCCGGTGCGCGATCGCGATCGTCGTCCGGCCCTTGACGAGCGAATCGAGCGCCTCCTGGATTTGCAGTTCCGTCTCCGTATCGAGCGAAGCGGTCGCCTCGTCCAGAATAAGCACCTTCGGATTGTGCAGCACGGCCCGCGCGATCGACAGCCGCTGCTTCTCCCCGCCGGACAGGTTGTAGCCGCCCGAGCCGACCAGCGTATCGTAGCCGTCCGGCAGCTTCTCGATGAAATCGTGCGCATTGGCGATTTTGGCGGCATGGATAATATCTTCCGTCGTGCAGTCGGGGTTCGCGTACGCGATATTCTCGGCGATGGTGCCCGAGAACACATAGACGTCCTGGGAGACGATGCCGATATGGCTGCGCAAGGAGGCCATCGAGATGTCTTTGACATTGACGCCGTCGATGCGGATTTCGCCTTCCGTCACGTCGTACAGGCGGGAGATCAGGTTGACGAGCGTCGATTTTCCCGCTCCCGAATGGCCGACGACGCCGATCATCTGACCGGGCTTTGCGCGCAGGGACACATTTTTCAAAATCGCCTTGTTCGGCTCGTATCCGAACGTGACGTTGTTCACCTCGATATCGCCTTTCATATCCGGCAAACGGACCGCATCGGGCCGTTCCGCGACGTCGGGTACGGCGTCCTGGATTTCGAAGATGCGCTGCGCCGCCGCCATGCAGTACGACCACCAGCCGACGATGTTGTTCATAAACTGGATCGGCCCGTACAGCATGTACATGTAATTGACGAACGTCAGAACGGCACCGAACGACATCTGGCCCTGCATCACCTTCCAGCCGCCGAACGCCCAGATCAGAATTCCGCCCGTCTGGGTAAGCAGATTCAGAACGGGAAAGACCGTCCCGCTCATTTTGTTGAAATTTTTTTCCGCGCCGGAGAACGCGTCGTTGGCCCGCTGGAACCGGCCGATCTCCATCTGCTCCTTGCCGAAAGCTTTGACAACCCGCGAGCCGCGGATCGTATCGCTGATGATCGAATTGAGCGCGCTCACTCGCCGGTGTCTGCGCCAGGACAGCCGCCACAATTTCGGAAACGCTTTCCGGACGAGCCAGAAAACGAGCGGCATCGGAATGAGGCAAATGAGCGTCAGCCGCCAGTCCATCCATAACAGCACGGCGGCAATGCCGATAATATTCATCGCGTTGACAATGAAGTAGGACATTCCGTCGACGAAAAAATATTGCAGCTCGTGCGCGTCGTTGTTCACCCGGGTCATCAGGTGGCCGGTCTGCTTTCGCATGAAGAAATCGAGCGAAAGCCGCTGCATCGCGGTAAAAACGGACGATTTCAAATCGAAGGCGACATTCGCCGCCAGCTTCGCAATCATGATGCCGAACAAGACGCCGAACAGCAGCGAGAGCGTCCGGAACGCGATGATGATCAGAATGACAAGACCGATCTTGCCCGCGAACGTCCCGGTTCCGGCCAGCGCCTGGTCGAACAGCACCGTTCCCTGAAAATAAGGGATGACCAGCCCTGTCGCCGAGTTCAGCAGCATGAAAAGAACAATAAAAAACAAGGACAGCTTGTATTTTCCGGCGAGCGACAGCAGCCGGATAAAGATGGCGTGCTTCTTCATGCACCTCGGGCACACTTGACGGCCTTCCTCGGGATAGATCATCCGGCATTTCGGACAGGTTGCACCGCTATGATCGCCGTCCAGCTCCCGGATATCGATCTCTTCATTTTTCTTCAGCTTCTCGAATGCCGCCGCCAGCTTCGCGGCTTGCTTCATGTGCCCGTTGGTGAACGCCCCCGCAATTCGTTCCTCCGATGCCGAATCCTTCATGACGACCATGCCGGAAGCGACCAGATTGACGATGGAAACGGATTCAATCCGATCGATTCCGATGCGCTCGACTTCCCATGCGGCAGGCTTGGCCGGAGACGGCCGATTCGCGGATTTGCGCAGCACGGCGTAGCCTTTGAATGTCTTCTCGCTTGACGGCTCCCGGCTGCCGGAGAAGATGAACAGATGCTCCCGGAGCAGAACCAGATACATGTCCGCAAAGCCGCCGTCCAGCATCCGGTCGCAAACCGTCCAGCAAACGATATCCTCCTCCGCCGCTTCATACTGCTTGAGCAAGGATACGATCTCATTCGGAAGTATCGTCATCAACTCTTTCGATTTTCGATATTTGACATGCTTTTTCCAGCCTTTATCATACACCTTCCACTTCTTCCGGGAAAGAGAAATTTTGCATTTTAATCATTTTGCATTTTATTCATTTTGATCGAAAAAAGAACGGTTTTGGCTCCTCTTTCAATTCCTTCCGCGACAGAAGCCGTTCCCGGTCGATCCGGTAAGCCAGCCCTTTACCGTCGGTCCGCTCCATGATGACGGTATAGGCTTTAGTCAGCAGCTGGTATTTCGCATCGTCGACCGGATCGTGGACCGAATACCGCACGGCGATTTCATAGATCGGCCGCCCGTCCGCATCCTCGCCCGCAAGTCTGCCGTCGACGATCTCGTACCTAACGATGGCTCTTGCGGAAGAACCGACCAGGCCGGAGATCGGATGCCAAACCCGGCTGTCTTCTTTCAAAGCCTGCCTGGACAGCAACGCTTTGAAATCTTCATCCGCGTCGTAAAAGCCTGAAAACGCCCCTTGCAGCGCCGCCATATAGCGGTTCACGACATTGACCGCGTCCAGATTCGACGGCAAGGAAGGGAATGTGCCGTCGTTCCAGACCCCGCCCGTAACGCCATCAATACGCACTTCCTTGCGGCTGGCGTTCCACGATACGTCCGCGCCCAGCGCTTCGGACACCAGTCTGACCGGCACGTAAACCTGTCCGTTCTGTACATAGACCGCCGCCTCCTTGACCGCCGTTCCGTTGACGTACAGCGATATTTTGCCCGCCGAATAGGCAACGGAGCCTGTCAGCAGCAAACTTCCGAGCCATAATACGACCATCCGCTTCATCTTTCGCATTTTTCCGCAGCCTCCCATAAAGTGGTAAATCATCATTTCTACTGTGGACGCCGGTCCGTGGGCGAAAGTTGCATCGTCACAGGCTCGGCACAACCGGAAAGTAAAAAATCGGTTGATGACGAGTTTATTGTTCCATCGAGAATATGTTAAGATCAGGAAAGAGAGGAAAATAGCTGCTCGACATGCCTCGCTTTTCGATTCGGAACAGCGAGAATGTCGGTAGAGGAGGACTTGCGATTTGAAGCGAAACACGGCGGCGGTCGGAAGCATCGCTGATCCGTGCGAACGAATCGGTGAAGATCGGATTTACCGTCCCCGCGGAACACGCGCCCGACCGCCCGCTCTATGTCGTTTTTGAAAGCTGGGGCATAAGCGGCAATAATACGGAAGAAACGAGAGCCGTAACGGTTACCGAACCTTTGCCGGTTTCCTGAACATGTACGAGGAGGGGTGAAAATGAAATGGAAAAAGCACATGACGATCGCATCCGTCGCAATCGCCGGCGCTTTGACTGCGGGGGTTTTGTCCACTTTCGCCATTGCGCCGCTCGCCTCAACGACTAGCGAAATAAAAGAAGAACGGAAGGCCAACCTGGCCCTCGAACAAAAAGTTCTGGTTCTCGTCGGAGAAACGGCGATTACAAACGTCGACCTGGCCAACTACAAGTCCTACAAGAAGATCGACAATGTCGACGCTGCCGATGAGGAGCTTCTGAAAGAATTGATCACGGAACAATTGTTGCTCCAGCTTGCCAAAGAAAAAAAGGTTTACGCAACATGGGATCAAGGGATGGCGGAAGCGAAGAAGAATCGGGAAATCCTTGAATCCCAGTCGCAGGAAGTTCAGGATGTGCAACACAAGTTTATTGAATTGACCGGACTGACCGCTTTACGTTTCATTAATGCGAATGGAAGACGCGGCGCAGGCGCCGCGTCTTCAGACGGTTTTCAACCGCTTATTCGAAGAGGCCGGACCTCTTGCCCGCCCCGGCGGGCGGCCATTCCTAAAACCGGAACGGCTCCCGGCTCATCCATTTGCCGTTCGTAAAATCGGGAATCGCCACCGGATGGCCGCCCAGGGCGATCGACTCCTCGGACAGCGCGGTAATGCACATCCACGCCGCCATGTCGTATACGTCGAGCGGCGTTTCGGTCCCGTTCCGGACGCTCTTGAAGAAGTCCTCGAAAACGAGCCAGTCCATGCCGCCGTGGCCGCCCTTCACTCCCTCTTCGGTAAAACGCTTCCATATAGGATGCTCGTACCGCTCCCTGAAGCTTTCGGCGTTGCCCCAATGGTCTTTCCAATCGTTATGCGCCTCGTCGTGCTGCCCGTCGATGAAGATCGACTGGTTTTCCTCTACGTACATCCCTTTCGTTCCTCTGACCGTAAAGCCCCTCGAATAATATCTCGGCAGCGTCGTGTCGAGCGTCAGCACGATCGTTTCGCCGCGCGCGCATTTGATAATCGTCGTCACGATGTCGCCCTGCATGAAATCGGTTGCGGCCAGCGCGCTGTCCGCGCCTTTCTCGCGCTTCACATACGCTTGGAGCCCTTTCGACTTGGAGGCCATCGAGACGAGCGACACCATCCGGTTGCCGCGGTTGATGCCGAGAATCGTGGCGATCGGCCCGAGCTCGTGGGTCGGATAATTTTCGCCATTGCGGTTCGTATAATGCCGCAGACGGTAATGCCGGTTTTCGTTGCCGTAAGCGATTTCGTGCCGCAAATCGTGGTGGTATCCGCCCGCGCAATGCACGATCTCGCCGAAAACGCCTTGTTTGACCATGTTCAGCACCATCAGCTCGTCGCGGCCGTAGCAGCAGTTTTCCATAATCATGCACGGCACCCGGGTCCGCTCGTATGTTTCGACCAGCTTCCAGCATTCCTGCACGGAGGCGGCGCCCCCCACTTCGCAAGCCGCGTATTTGCCCGCTTCCATCGCCGCGACGGCAATCTCGATATGCGCCTCCCACGACGCGCCGATCACGACGGCATCGACCGATTCGAGCGCCAGCACGTCTTCGTACCGCTTCGTTTCGAGCGGACGCTTCCCCTGCGCTTGCCCGACCTTGTCGGCGGCTTCCCGGATTCTGTCTTCATACAGGTCGCATACGGCTACAACTTCCACATCGTCCATTGGCAGAATGATATGTTCCAGCAGTCCCATGCCGCGGTGACCGAGTCCGATCATGCCGACTTTTACGTTATCCTTCATTCGCCATCCCACTCCTTCATCGCAAGGTCAATCTCCTGCTTCGACAAATTGTAATTCTCGCTGCGGCATGAAAATCCTTTTTTATCGCCGGAAATAAAAAAAATTCTCGCCTGCGCGCGCCGACGCAGCTTCTGCCAAGCGAATCCACGTCCTATTGTCCGGCCTGTCAACATACAATGACAAAAAAAGAGACCGGCTAAGGGGGACTTCGGAACGATATGCGCCTATTCAAATCCGGTACGATGAATATCGCCCTCTTCTGGCGCTTTTTCGCCAGCTATTTCCTCCTCATCCTCACGCCTGTCGTAGCGGCCAGCGTCTTCACCTACTCGTTCGTCGTGCGCATCATCGAAAACGACGCGTCCAAACTGAGCAACAGCACGATGCGGAATTTTTCCGATCGAACCGACGCCCTGTTTTCCTCGCTCATGACGGGCATGATTCACACGCTTGGCTCCGCCAATCTGGCAAGCCTGCTCGCCGCAGCCGACGGCGCGCCGGAAAATCCGCATCACACCGAGCTTCTTCACGCCCTGATGGAACAGCTCGGCAAATTGGAGTCCGGCGAACTCGTTTCCAGCGCTTTTCTGTACGCCGCCGATCGGGATCTGGTCGTCGACTACCGGACCCATACCGGCAAAAAGATGTATTTCACCCACTACTATCCGCTGGACCGGGCCGACCAGCCGGCGTTCTTCTCGCATTTCACCGGCAAAAAAATGATGGTGTTCACCAAGCCGCATACCGTCCATCAGAAGCCGTTGTTCTCCGACAACGTCCTGTCTTCCCGTTCCCATATTTCCGCCTTGATGAGCTATCCGTTCAATACGTCCGTCCCCGACGCCTATCTCGCCGTCAACATCGACCGGGACAGGCTTCGCGAGCTGATCCGCATCCGTGAAAACTGGGTGACGGGAACGGCGATCGTCGACCGGTCGGGCCGGATCGTCAGCCAGGCGGGAAACGCCGCGCTCGCCGCCTCCGCCTGGCCGGAGACGATCCGCTCGAATGCGGAAGGTACGCTGGTCAGAAGCGGAAACGGACAGGCGTTGACGTTCATGAAGTCCCGCTTTCACGACGACTGGTACTATGTCAGCCTGATCGATCTGCAGACGCTGCTGAAGCCTGCCCGTCTCATCCGTACGATCAGCGCCGTGTTTCTCGGATTCGTGTTCATTCTCGGAAGCTTCGTCTCCTATTATTTAAGCCGCAAGCTGTATTCGCCGATCCGGGAAATCCGCACCGGACTGCAATCGCATCGCAGGGCCGACGAGCCGAAGACGCGGGAACGCAACGACTTCGATGTCATCAAGCGGTTTTCCAGCCTGATCATTTCCGAAAACAAAGAGCTGGCGCAGCTCGTCAGCGGCATGGTTCCGATCGTGAAGGAGCACTTTATTACCCAGCTTCTGCTCGGCGGATACCGCGATCGCCTGTCGATCGCCTGTTACGCCAAGGAGATCGACTTTCCGTACGAGCCCGAAGCGCAGCGAACCGTGCTCTGCATCGAACTCCAATACCGCTCGCCTATGCAGGAGCGGCTTCCCGAGACGTCCAGAACGTTTCTGATGGCCGAGCTGAAAGAGAAGATCCGCAAGCTGCTCCCCGTCAGCGTCTGGCTGTGCCAGACGGAGCCCGGCTTGCTCGCCTGCGTCGTCCATCATGACGGACCGGGGCCGTTCGGTCCGAAGGAAGCCGCCGTTCTGATTCAGTCCATCCTGCCGCAGCCTTATTACAAAGCGGCCATCGGCATCGGCAAAACGGCGCATGCGATCGAAGAACTGCACAAGTCGTACCTCCATGCCCGGACGATGCTCCGGTACAAGGGGCTTCATCCGGAAGTGGAAATATGCAGCGAGGAGCAGGCGCCGGACGTCGATGTGCCGTGGGACAGCTTCCTGTCCGTCCATGAGGTCAATCTGATCTTCAATCGGGTCAAACAGCGGGACTTCGACGGCCTGCTGCAGTCCGTAGGCGAATTGCTGGATGCGGGAATGCGGCGGAACGCCAACGCGTTTCAGGTCAAATGTCTCTGCTCCGACGTGTTGAACACCTGGATTCGCGCCGCCGGCGCCGATCGCGGCGATTTCGGCATTTCCGTGTACGCCGCCATGTTCGACAGGCTCGAACGCTGCGCGACCTGGGACGAAATCCGGCAATGCTTCCGGGACATTCACGCCATGCTGTTCCGCAAGGAAGAGCCGGACGCCAGAAGCGTTCAGCTCGCCGATATATTGGCGCACATCCGGAACCACTACGGCGAGGAGTTGTCGATCGAACGTTACGCGGAGCAGATGGGCATGTCGGTCGGCCACTTCAGCCGCGTATTCAAAGAAGAGGTCGGCGAGAAATATGTGGAGTACATCGCCAGGGTGAGGCTCTCCGAGGCGAAGCGGCTGCTGCTCGATACGGATATGAAAATCGACGAGATCGCCGAGCGCGTCGGCTATTGGGGGCGCAGCTCCTTCATCCGCGTTTTCCGCCGGTACGAAGGCATTACACCCGCGCAGTACCGGAGCGCTTACCGCGCATGACCGTTTTTGCGCGCGTCTCTTTTTTTGCGCGGCTTTTGCGCGGCGTCCCGAATCGGGTCGCGGCATTCGCCCGGGGCAAATGCTGCGCCTTCAACAAAATATGCGCGCTTTACGGCGGCTTTCCGGATTCTTATCGTTAAGCCATAAGGAGGTGCGGGCGTGGAGAACCGGAGACGGCGATCATCCGGCGCATGGCAGGCAGTGCGGACGCTCCGGAAGTACCGCGTTTTCTATTTGCTCATGCTGCCCGGCATTCTGTATTATATCGTCTTCAAATATGTGCCCATGTACGGCATCATCATCGCGTTCCAGGATTTTTCGGTCGGACGGGGCATCTTCGGCAGCAAATTCGTCGGCATCAAGCATTTTATCGAGTTTTTCCACTATACGCCGGATTCCTGGAAGCTGATCCGCAACACGGTCATGCTGAACGTTTACGATCTGCTGTTTCATTTTCCGGCGCCGATCGCGCTCGCCCTGCTGTTCCATGAAATCCGGAACAAGGCGTTCAAGCGATTCGTGCAGAGCGTCAGCTATATGCCGCATTTCCTGTCGACGGTCGTCATCGCGGGCATTATCGTCATGTTTCTGTCGCCGACGACCGGCATCGTCAATTTCATTCTCGTCAAGCTGTTCGGGATGGAGCCGGTCATGTTTCTCGGCATGCCGGAGTGGTTCCGGACGATCTATATCGGTTCGGAAATATGGCAGAAGGTCGGCTGGGGCACCATCCTCTATTTGGCGGCTATCGCCGGCGTCGACCCGACCTTGTACGAGGCGGCCAAAATGGACGGCGCCAACCGCTTTCAGCAAATGCGGCACGTCACGTTCGTCGGCATGATTCCGGTCATGATCATCCTGTTCGTCCTCAATCTGGGGCAGTTCATGGAAGTCGGATTCCAGAAAATACTGCTGCTGTACAACCCGATGAACTACGAAACGTCGGACGTCATCAACACCTTCGTCTACCGGAGAGGCATTCTGGACGCCGACTTCAGCTTCGCCACGGCGGTCGGCCTGTTTCAGTCGGTGATCGGATTCGTGCTGGTCGTCATCGCCAATCGGCTCGCCCGAAAATATTCCGAGACCAGCTTGTGGTGACGCGGGAGGGAACCGGATGAAAATAAAGGAAAGCTGGGGTTCCAGACTGTTCGACGCGTGCAACGCGGTTCTGATGGTCATGCTTGCCGCCGCGATGCTGTATCCGATGGTCTTCGTCCTGTCGGCCTCGATCAGCGACAACGCGAAAGTCGTCAGCGGCCAGGTGCTGCTGTGGCCCAAATCGCTGTCGCTTGCCGCTTACGAACGGCTTGTGTTTAATCCGGACCTGTGGATCAGCTACTGGAACACGATCCGGTATACGACCGTTCATACCGCGCTGACGCTGATGGCGACGGCGGCCATGGCCTATCCGCTGGCGAAAAAATGGCTGCCGGGACGAAGGCACGTGCTGCTGATGGCCGCTTTCACGATGCTGTTCAGCGGCGGCATGATTCCGACGTTTCTCGTCGTGCAGCGGCTCGGGCTGCTCGACACGATCTGGGCCATCGTCCTCCCCTCGCTCATCAGCACCTGGCATCTGTTCATTATGCGCACGTTTTTCGAAGCGCTGCCGGAGGAGCTGGAGGATGCCGCCACGATCGACGGCTGCGGCACGCTTCAGGTGCTGATCCGGATCGTGCTGCCATTGTCGCTGCCGGTGCTCGTGACGATCGGCTTGTATACGGCCGTCAATCAGTGGAACGCCTTTTTCGACGCGCTCATCTACCTTAACGACCGGAGCATGTATCCGCTGCAGCTGATGCTGCGCAACATTCTGATCGCGGGCTCCAATATTCAGGGCGAGGGCGATACGAGCTACATGGAGACGATGAAATACGCCATGATCATCATTGCGACGCTGCCGATTTTGTGCGTCTACCCGTTCGTTCAGAAATATTTCATTCAGGGCAGCATGATCGGCGGGATCAAGGGGTAACGGCGGATTCCCCGGGAATCCGCTTGATTAGCCGATAGATTCAATCACGGGGAGGTTGGAAGGTGAAGACGAAAAAGATGGCGCTCATGCTCTCTCTGCTTCTGATCGCCGGACTGGCGGCGGGCTGCAGCGGCGGCAAGGACAACAAAGGCACGGCGGAGGAAGGAGCGGAAGGCGAAACGGAAGGCGGAAAACCGGTCACCTTTTCCTGGCTCGTCTACGACCGGACCGAAGGCAAGGTGCGCGACGATTGGGAAATTTTCAAGGAGATCGAAGCGAAAACGGGCGTCAAAATCGATTTTCAGGTCGTCGGCCAGGAAGGAATCGAAGAGAAGAAACAAATTATGATCGCGACGAACTCGGTCACCGATTTCATTCAGGTGAGTACACAGGAAGGACGGGAGCACGGGCCGGAGAACGTGTTTCTGAATCTGGGGGAATACCTCGACATCGCCCCCAACTTGAAGGCGTTCTACGACAGCTATCCGGAAGCGAAGGCGGTCGCCACCGGACCGGACGGCGGCATCTACACCGTTCCGGTTCTCGAGGGCGATCCCGAGGGCAAAGGGTTCAACTTCGTCTGGATGGCCCGCAAGGACGTACTGGAGGAAGCCGGCATCAAGCCGCCTGCGACGCTGGACGAATTCTATCAAATGCTCAAGACGTTAAAGGAGAAATTTCCGGATTCGTACCCGCTCACCGCCAATTCGCCGATCGGCGATACGGGATTGTACACCGTGTTCGGGCGGGCGTTCACCGGCATCCAGGGCTTCTTCAATCTGGACCCGGAGACCGACGAGTACGCGTTCGCCCCGTACCGTGACGGATACCGGGAGGCGCTCGAATATTTGAACAGGCTGTACGCGGAAAAGCTGCTCGACCCCGAGTATTCGCTGCTGACGGGCGCGCAATGGGAAGAGCGGATACTGTCCGGCAAGTCGTTCATTTCCTATTTCTGGAAGGCGGATATCGCGCCGCTGACCGAGAAAGGCCGCACGGCCAGCGGGAACGAGAATTTCGAGCTCGACGCGATCCCGCAGTTTGCCGCCGAAGGCATCCGCAACTACCAGTATTCGCGGCCGCTCGTCGGCGGCGTCGGCCGGGCCATATCGGCCAAGGTCAAGGATAAGGAAGCGGCGGTGAAATTCCTGGACTACCTGGTCGGCGACGAAGGGTCCGATTATTTGTCCCTCGGCATTCTTGGCAAGACGTACACGATCGAGGACGGCAAGCCGGTGTTCATGAAGGAATTCGGCAGCAGCCCGTATGTGCCGCTGCGCCGCGACTACGGCGTCTGGTACGACCATATTTCGCTCAACAACGCCAAAGCCCGCGCCGCCTGGGAGAACGGTCTGGACGAGAAGAGCAAGGCGATCAACGCCAGCTATGAGCCATACATTATTCCCGCACCGAAGGCGATCGTCAAGACCGAGGAAGAGATGGAGCTGGAGAAGTCGAGGCTGAACAATCTGAACAAATATTTGGAGCAGCAAATAACGGAATTCGTCACCGGCAAGACGCCGATCAACGACGAGACGTATCAGCGCTTCCTCGATCAGGCGAAGAAGCTTGGCGCCGACGACCTGCTGAACATGTACAATACGGCCTACAAGCGCACATACGATTCCAAGTAAGCATTTCATCCGCAAAGGAGCTGACCGCCATGACAGACCTTGGCAAAGTGATCGACGTCGACGTCCACAACGAGCAGAACGACGCCGATCTCGTCCCCTACCTGCCCGAGCCTTGGCGGAGCAGGGTGGCGCGCAGCGGCGTCGGCTACTCGTACTCCGGGTATTACTCGCCCGTCGGCGTCATGCGCCGGGATGCGCTGCCGCCAGGCGGCGGCAAGGCGGGCTCGGACCCGGATCTGATCATCCGCCAGCTGATCGAGCCGTACAATGTCGAGTACGCTGTGCTGACCGGCGTCGTCTACAATATTTCGACGACCCACGATCCGGATTTCGCCGCCGCGATCTGCTCGGCATACAACGATTATCTGATCACCGAATGGCTCGGCAAGCATCCGGCGTTCAAGGGGGCGATGGCGGTCGCCACGCAGGATCCGCAGCTGGCCGCCCGGGAGATCGACCGGATCGGCAGGCATCCCGACATCGTCGAGGTCATCATCTCCAGCGCGGCGCGGGCGCCGCTCGGCCAGCGCCAGTTCCACCCGATCTACGAAGCGGCCGAGCGCAACGGGCTGCCGGTCGCCCTCCACCCCGGCGCGGAAGGGGCGGGCAGCGCGACGGCGCCGACGGCGGCCGGCTACCCGACCTGGTATATCGAATGGCATACATGTCTGTCCCAGATGTTCATGGCCCATCTCGTCAGCATGGTATGCGAGGGGGTATTCGAGAAGTTTCCCCGGCTCAAGGTCGTGCTCGTCGAAGGCGGCATGGCGTGGCTGCCGCATCTGATGTGGCGGCTGGACAAAAACTACAAGGCGCTGCGCTCCCAGGTGCCGTGGCTGAAGAAGCTGCCGAGCCAATATATCCGCGAGCACTGCTACTTGTCGACCCAGCCGGTCGAGGAGCCGGACAATCCGCAGCATCTGGTCGACCTGCTTAATATGGTGGACGCCGAAAACATGCTGCTGTATTCGAGCGACTATCCGCACTGGGATTTCGACCCGCCGACCGTTCTGAAGCGGATGAGCCCGGAAGCGCGGCGCAAGGTGATGTACGAAAACGCCAGGCAGCTTTACCGGCTGTAACGGCGCGGTACGGAGGGAACGATGGCGGTACATTTCGTGTTGGAAGAGAAGGACGTGCCCGAAGGAGGACGCGTCATCGTCAACGTGCAGGGGCGCGAAATCGGCGTTTACCGGATCGGCGGCCTGTTTTACGCCCTGTACAACTACTGTCCGCATCAGGGCGCGCCGCTGTGCGAAGGGATCGTATGCGGGACGACGATGCCGTCCGACGTGTACGCGTACGAGTACGGCCGGGCGGGCGAGATCGTCCGCTGCCCGTGGCACGGCTGGGAGTTCGACATCAAGACCGGCCGGTCGCTCGTAAGCGGGCGCATCCGCGCCAGAAGTTATCCGGTCGAACTGCGCGACAGCAAAATCGGCATCGTGATGAAAGGCTGAAGCGGGAGTGAAAGCGGATACAAGGGGTTGTCCCGGGAGTCCTAATCCACGCGAAAATGACGAACGGTACTTAACGCAAAATAGATATCATCTTCTGAAGAGATGTTCACTTTCTGATAAGTCATCGGCTAGGAATCCTCCATGCTACATCAAAATTTTTTCCATTTGATTCCGCGAACGACAATCGCTACCTCGACCCTTTCTATTTCGTTATAAATCCTAAATCTCCTACTAGCTCATTGTTAATTTTGAACAATTTCCCTTGCTTTCCGGCTTCGCATAGAACGCCAAATGTTGACTTCCATTATCCGGTATGGTATCCTAAATGTAACTGAAACATTGCGGACATCCATTATACTTTACGAAGTACCCAACGACCGCTAATATACATTAGCGGTCGTTGTCCATAACAGGACAATTTTACGTGCTTTGATGATTTCAGTTATTGAATTGGCGAGAGGAGTTTTTAGCGATCGATCATAACGAGAAGAAAAACTGGCGGAAGATTATCGCACCTTACGAGAGATCGAACCTGAAGCGGAGCATTTGGCAAATCATGAACACCTTTATACCTTTCTTTATGCTCTGGTACGCTGCGTATTGGAGTCTTTCGGTGTCTTATTGGCTCACCTTGGTGCTGGCTGTTCTGGCAGGCGGCTTGTTGGTTAGGATCTTCATCATCTTTCATGACTGCTGTCACGGTTCCTTCTTTGCCAACCGTACCGCAAACGAGATATTAGGAACGGTTGCCGGTATCATGACCTGCTGCCCGTATCATCAGTGGCGGCACAGTCATTCGGTCCATCACGCTACCAGCGGTAACTTGGATCGGCGCGGTATGGGGGATATTTGGACGTTGACAGTGGAGGAATATTTGGCATTACCGCCGCTGAAGCGACTGGCTTACCGCATGTACAGGAACCCTCTGATTATGTTCGGACTCGGTCCCTCCTATGTTTTCCTCATTGAATACCGGTTTAACCGGAAGGGTGCCAAGATGAAGGAACGGCTTAATACCTACATCATCAACCTCGGAATAGCCGCTATCATCGGGCTGCTTTGTTGGACAATCGGCTGGAAAGCGTTCTTGCTAGTCCAGGGACCTGTCTTTCTGTTTTCAAGTCTGGTCGGCTTCTGGCTCTTCTACGTCCAACACCAGTTTGAGGGAACCTACTTTGAAAAAGGCGAGAAATGGGATCATTTGAGCGCGGCTCTACATGGGAGCTCGTTCTATAAGCTGCCCAAGGTTCTGCATTGGTTTACGGGAAACATTGGCTTCCACCATATTCATCACCTGAGCCCCCGGGTGCCGAACTACTATCTGGACCGTGTTCAAGAAGAAAATACGATATTCCAGGATGTTCCGCCTGTTACCCTTTTGTCAAGCCTGAAATCACTTAAATTCCGCATATGGGACGAGAATCGCAAGAAACTGATGGGATTCGGGTACATCAAGCATTTCCTGATGGCCCGGAAAACAGACGAGCGACTAACCAGTGTTTCCGATAAATCATCTTAACGGATTCTCCCGACTACACCGGGAGATGGCACTCCTTGACCTTAATCTCAGGGCGGAAGGATCACCACTTCCGCTTTCCCTCGCCTCCTTAAATCGCAACTTCTACTCGCACCTGTCTTTTCCGCCCCCTCGACCGAATGCTTTAACTTTATTCTACTCGGTCCGGGACGCTCCCCAAACTGTCTACGGAATCAGTTTGCCTCGGTCTGCGGCCCCAGGTATACTTCGAAGGAAGACAACGTCGGACACCATCTCGATTCCAAAATAGTGAGCCGGACGAACCGCACAATGACGGGAGCGAACCGGCAGATGCGCTTGCGGCCTACGACCGTTTCTTCGCACAACGGCTTCCATTCGCCGCCTTCGCGTACCTCCAGCCGGAATTTCTCGATCCGCTGGCTGTACCGGTGCTCGGCCAGGACGATATGGTCGAACGTCACCTCCCGCCCGAGGTCGATGTCGATGACGGCGTATTCCGTCCCTTCCTCCGGCGCCCAGTACGTATCCCGGTTTCCGTCGAACAGCTTGTCCGGCCCGCATCCGCTCGCCGCTTCCGAAGCGGTGGCGGTCGCATGCGCCGCCAAATTATCGCGGAACGTGGTCCGAATGACGTCGCCAAGCTCCTGCAGCCGTTGCATGTCGTTCTCATGGATCAATCCGCGGGTGTCCGGCGGAATATTGAGCAGGAATGTCGCGTTGCCGCCGACCGAGCCGTAATAAATACGCAGCAGCTCTTCGAGCGGCCGAACCTTGTCATCCTCCGAGGCGTGGTAGAACCATCCGGGACGGATCGACGTATTGACCTCGGCGGGATACCAGATCAGCTCGCGCTCGTGCCGGATAATGTCCCGGCTGCCGAGATCCCGGTCTTGCGAATTGTATCTCCGCGCGAATTCGCGGTCGTCGGTCTGCTGCGAATTTTCCTGAATTTTCTCGTTATCCCGAAGCGATGCCGGCACGACGCTCCATTCCGACTCCCGGCAATAGCCCGCCTCGTTGCCGCACCAGCGGATATCCGGTCCGCAGACCGAAATGACCGCGCCGGGCTGAAGCTCGCGAATGACCGCATAATAAGCGTCCCAATCGTACTGCTGGCGCTTGCCGTTCGGCCCTTCGCCGCAGGCGCCGTCGAACCAGACGCAGAAGATGTCCCCGTAGTTCGTCAGCAGCTCGCGCAGCTGGTTGACGAAAAACGCGTTATACCGCGGCGAATCGCCATATGTCGGCTCGTGGCGGTCCCACGGCGACAAGTAAATGCCGAACTTGATGCCGCCTCTGCGGCACGCGTCGGACACCTCCTTCACGATGTCGCCCCGGCCGTTCTTCCAGGGGCTGTTCTTCACCGAATGCTCGGTATACGCGCTCGGCCACAGGCAAAAGCCGTCATGATGTTTGCAGGTCAGAATGAGCCCTTTCATGCCGGCGGCATGGCAGGCCGCCACCCACTGATCGGCATCGAATCGGACGGGATTGAAGATGGCCGGATCTTCCTTGCCCGTCCCCCATTCCCGATCCGTGAACGTGTTGACCGAAAAGTGGATAAAGGCGTAAAATTCCATGTCCTGCAAAGCAATCTGCCGTTCCGAAGGTCTTACTTGGGCGGCGTATTTGATGATGTCCTCCATCCTTCGACTCCTTCTATCTTGAAAATCTAA
>NZ_JBCNFP010000090.1:0-55656 GCF_050481165.1 Paenibacillus cisolokensis | reverse complement strand
CCGGCCCCCTCATGCGAGAAGTCCGCCTATCCGGTATTAGCTCACGTTTCCGTCAGTTATCCCGGTCTTGCAGGCAGGTTGCCTACGTGTTACTCACCCGTCCGCCGCTAAGCTTCAGAGAAGCAAGCTTCTCCTCAGCTCCGCTCGACTTGCATGTATTAGGCACGCCGCCAGCGTTCGTCCTGAGCCAGGATCAAACTCTCCATAAAGGTAAAGTTGATTGTGCTCATTGTTGCTTAAAAATTCGTTATCCGAATTGACGTGTTCCATTTGTTCAGTTTTCAAAGAACTTGCTTGCTTATCGTGTCAGGCGTTCCCGCCGTGACAAGATTTAATTATATCAGCGTCTGCCCAACATGTCAACAAGTTTTTTTGTCCGTTTGGACAGAAGCTTGTCGTCCGCCGTCATTTGTGCAGCGGAAAAGCGACATGACTTAATTTATCATATCTCAACATAAAATACAACGTTATTTTTTGGCACGCCGCAGACGTTGCTGATATAGACGTTGCTGATATAGAAGAAGCGTCCCGGCTATACGACGTCATAAGACGATTCGCCGGAACGCTTCAAATTTCGATCATTCGCTATAAGACCCGACGCGCGCCCCAAGACGCGCGCATCCGTTTCTTACGACCGGACGCTGCCGCCCAGCATCCGCCTGAATTCCTCTTCGTCCTCAATGACCGGTATGCCCAACTCTCTGGCTTTGGCCAGCTTGCTGCCGGCCGCTTCTCCCGCGATGACATAATCGGTTTTTTTGGACACGCTGCCTGTCACTTTGGCCCCGCTCGCCTCCAATAGCCGGGTCGCTTCATCGCGCGTCAGCGTCGGCAGCGTCCCGGTCAAGACGACGGTTTTGCCGTTAAACACGCTGTTGCTTTGCACTTCCGGAGCCTGTTCCGCCTCAGCCTTGACGCCCAGCTCGCGCATTCGGGCGATGCTTTGCTTGACAACCGGATCGGCGAAAAAGCCGACGATACTTTCGGCGACAACCGCGCCAATGTCGGGCAATCCGACAAGCTCTTCCGCCGTGGCGTTCATGACCGCATCAAGATCGCCATAATGATCGGCCAGCATTTTCGTCGTCGCTTTGCCGGTATTCGGGATGCCGAGCGCGAACAAGAATGCGGCCAGATCGCGATCTTTCGATTTTTCGATCGCCTCCAGCAAATTCCGCGCCTTCTTGTCGCCGAAACGTTCCAGCTTAATCAGATCGTCATAATCCAGCTCATACAAGTCGGCCGGATCTTTGACGCCGCAATGATCATAAAGCTGCTCCGCCGTCATGACGCTGAACGTTTCGATATCCATCGCGTCGCGCGAAGCGAAATGAACGATGCGGCCGATCGTCTGCGGACGGCATCCGAGCCGGTTGTTGCAAAACAAATGGGCTCCCCGCTGCTCCAGTTCCGTTCCGCAAGCCGGACAATGCGTCGGGTAGACGATTTCCGCCCCCTCCTCATCGTCCGCCTTGCCGAGAATTTCCGGAATGACATCGTTCGAGCGCCGGATAAATACGCGCGTGCCGAGCGCATACTTTAAATTTTTCCGTTCGATATCGCCGATATTGTTCAATGTACAGTTCTGAACCGTAACGCCGGCCAGCTCGACCGGCTCGACCCGGGCCACAGGCGTTATTTTCCCGGTGCGCCCCACTTCCCACGATACGGACTCCAGCACGGTCGTCGATTCTTCCGCTTCAAATTTGTAAGCGATAGCCCAGCGCGGAAATTTGTCCGTATATCCGAGAACTTGTCGGGTGCGCATATCCGTCAGCTTCACAACGGCACCGTCGATCAAATAATCGAACTCCCCGCGCATCGACGCAATGCGATGGAGCTCCTGCCGCACATCCTCGATATTGTCGAAATACGAAATATGAGGATTGACTTTCAAACGGTTTTGCCGCAAAAATTCGATCATTTCCTGATGCGTGTCGAACGAAACGCCTTCGGCGTAGCCTACATTATAGAAGAACGCGCTGAGCTTCCGTTCCGCGGTTACTTTCGGATTCAGGTTGCGGAGCGCGCCGGCGGCCGCGTTGCGCGCGTTCTTGAGCGGCTCCGCGGCCGTACGGTTGTACGCTTCCAGCACCGACAAATACATTAAGCCTTCGCCTTGAATTTCGACCACGCCCTGGGTGAACGGAATCGAAAGCGGAATCGAGCGGATGGTGCGAACCTGGGCCAATATTCCTTCTCCCACCGTACCGTTGCCGCGAGTCGCCGCCTGTACGAGTTTGCCGTTTTCATAGGTAAGGTTGATCGTCAAACCGTCAAACTTCAATTCGACGACATATTCCGGCGCCGGAAGCGGATTATCGGGATTTTTCTCGTTGTAATCCTGAATGCCCCGCAGCACCCGCTGGTTCCAAGCCAGCAAATCTTCGTCGTCCTGCGCTTTGTCAAGACTCCACAGACGGCTGCGGTGGCGGTAAGGCTCGAAGCCCGGCAGCAATTCGCCGCCGACGCGCAAAGTCGGCGAATCCGGCAGCACGACGCCGGTCGCCTCCTCCAGTGACTTCAGCTCGTCATAGAGGGCATCGTATTCTTTGTCGCTAATGACGGGCTGATCCAACGTATAATAATGGTAGTTGTGACGGTCGATCTCGGCCGCCAGTTCGCGCATCCGCTCCAGCTGCTTCGGCTCGCAAACCCGTTCCTTTTCCGGGCGAACGTCCACGGACGATCCCTTCCTTTCATCCATCCGATATCTTTCCATTAATATTTCGAGCCGCTTCAAACCTTCGTAATGGGGGCAAAAACGGCGAGCAGCCGCTTGATGCCTGTAGGCGCCGGGAAGGCGATTTGCAACTCCATGTCATTGCCAGTCCCTTTAACGGAAACGACGACGCCTTCCCCCCATTTGGGATGGGCGACCTTGTCTCCCGCGGCGAACTCGCGGTCCGCCCCGCCCGCCGCCATCGCGGCGTCTGCCGGCGAGCTTACGCGCACGCCCGGGCTTGAGGGACGAGATGACGGCGTTCCGGACGCGCCGGATAATGCGGACCGTCCGCCGAAGGCGTCCCGGAATCCAAGTCCCGTTCGTCCCGTATCGCCGAAGCCGTAACCCGTATAACCCCGACCGGCACCAAAGCCCTTGCGTCCGATACCCGACGAAACGACTTCTTTCAATCCGTCCGGCACTTCCTCCAAAAACCGCGACGGCGCGTTGGCACCTGTACGGCCAAACAGTGTCCGCATGCGGGCGCAGGTCAGATACAGCCGCTCTTCCGCCCGGGTAATGCCGACGTAGGCGAGCCGCCGCTCCTCCTCCAATTCCTCCGGGTCCATCAGCGCCCGGCTGTGCGGAAAGACGCCTTCCTCCATACCGATAATGAACACAATCGGAAACTCGAGCCCTTTGGCGCTGTGCATCGTCATCAGCACGACCGCATCCCCTGGCGCAGCGTCTTCCGCCCTGTCCATCGTATCGATATCGGCAATCAGCGCAAGATCGGTCAGAAACGCTACAAGCGATTTGTCCTCGTTGCGCTTCTCGAAGTCTTGCGTTACCGACAGAAACTCGTCGATATTTTCCAGCCTGGATTTGGATTCCAGCGTGTTTTCGCGCTGCAATTCGACGCGGTATTGCGTCATTTCCAGCATCTGCTCCGTCAGTTCGGTCACCGAGAGATAGTCTGTCATTCGCGCCAGACGATCGATCATGTCGCGGAATTCAAGGAGCGAGGCGCGAGCCCGGCCGCTGATATCCAGACCGTCCAGATCGGACAGCACCTTAAATATGGACACACCGCGGCGCGCCGCTTCTTCTTCCAGTTTGCCCACGGTTGTATCGCCAATCCCCCGCTTGGGCACATTAATGATCCGCGTCAGGCTGATATCGTCGTCCGGGTTGGACACCAGCCGCAAATAAGCGAGCAAATCTTTAATTTCCTTGCGGTCGTAGAACCTGATGCCGCCTACGATTTGATACGGAATATCCGACTTGATCAGAATTTCCTCGATGACCCGCGACTGCGCGTTGGTCCGGTACAGAATCGCATGATCGGAATACCGCTTGCCCTGCTCTTTGTTTTTGCGGATTTCCTCGACGACGAAGTAGCCTTCCTCGTGCTCCGAATCGGCCTGATACACTTGAATCGCGTCGCCGTCGCCGCGATCGGTCCACAGCTTCTTCTCCTTGCGGCTTGTATTCCGCTGGATGACGGCGTTCGCCGCATTCAAAATATTCGCCGTGGAACGATAGTTTTGCTCCAGCATAATCGTCTTCGCTTCGGGATAATCTTCTTCAAAGTTCAAAATGTTCGTAATATCCGCGCCGCGCCACCGGTAAATCGACTGGTCGCTGTCGCCGACGACGCAAATGTTATGATGATTATCCGCCAGCATGCGACAGAGCATATACTGCGCCCGGTTCGTATCCTGATACTCGTCGACGTGAATGTACCGGAATTTTTTCTGGTAAAAATCCAGCACCTCGGGAACGTCCTTGAACAATTGGATCGTCATCATGATCAGGTCGTCGAAATCGAGCGAATTGTTGCTTTTCAACTTTTTCTGATACGCTTCATATACTTTGGCCGCGATATCCTGGTAGTAATCGCCCGCCTTCTGCGCGAACCGCTCGGGGGTCTGCAGCTCGTTTTTCGCCCCGCTGATAACCGCTTGAATCCCTCGAGGCTCGAATTTTTTCGTGTCGATGTTCAACTCTTTCATACAATTGCGGATGACCGACAACTGATCCGTGGAATCCAGAATGGAAAAATTGGACGTATACCCGATCCGGTCAATATCTTTCCGCAATATACGTACGCACATGGAGTGGAACGTCGATACCCAAATATCCTGCCCCGTCGGTCCGACCAGCGCGGCAACCCGCTCCTGCATTTCCCGCGCGGCTTTATTCGTAAACGTAATGGCCAGAATGCTCCAGGGAGCCACGCGGCGCTTCTCGATCAAATAGGCAATCCGATGCGTCAGCACCCGCGTTTTGCCGCTGCCCGCTCCCGCCATAATCAGCAGCGGGCCTTCCGTCGTCTGCACCGCTTCCCGCTGCTGTGGATTCAGCTTCCGAACCGCTTCGTCGATGCTCGTCGCATTCCACATGTCCGTACTCCTTTGTTCGCATTTGTTCGCCTTTCCTCCAGTGTAGACAACGGACTTTGAAGTGTCAATTTCGAGACGGGAAACAGGCCACCACCATCCATTGTCCCTTGCCGACCTGTGTGCTTTTGTGCAAAAAAACAAAGAAGACCGTCATGCCAGATCATGAATACAGAACGATGACGGTACAAGAATACGAGAAAATTATTGAGTTATTTTTATCTGTACGAAACCATTATAAATTTAAACAACTCAATATAATCAAAGAAATCTACAATTCATTATTTGCATATTTTAAATCATCATTATCGGACGATCGTTGCGGCCCGCCAACGGACCGGACGGCTTCGACCGTGGACAAGGCTCTGTTTAAATCTTCATAAATCACATTGCCTACGACGACCGTATGCGCCGAGCGCGCGGCCAATGCCGCCTTCGCCGCGTCATCGATTCCCCCGCCGTAAAACAGCCGCGAGACCGTAACGGTTCGCGTCGCTTTCCCGACAAGATCCATATCGCCGTAACGGCCGCTGTATTCCAAATAGATCACCGGGAGCCGCATCAGCCGATCGGCCAGACGGACGCAGGCCAGGACGTCGGCGGCATCGGTCAGCGGACGGGCGCCGCTCACCTTGGCGGCAGTAGCGTCGGGATTCAATATAATGTAACCCGAGGCCGCCGTCCGTTCCCAAGGGATAAGCTCGCCGTAGTCGCGTATTGCCTGCAGCTGGCGGCCGCACAGCCACTCGACGGTTGCCGCGTTCAGCACCATCGGAATGAAATAGCCGTCGAAGCCGGGGACGGCCGAATCTGCTGACGTCAGCTCCAGTATGCATTCCACATCGTGGCGCCGGATGCGAGCGAGCAGCTCCGCCGTATTGGCGAAGGTGACGCCGCTCGATCCTCCGACGATGATCGCGTCCGTGCCTGACCGGCATATCGCCCGCAGCGCCCCGTCGGATATCGTTTTGTCCGGATCGAGCTTGAAAACATGTCTCCACTTCTCCACCCGCATCGTTCAACCTCCGCCCTATTTCACCAGTTGGCCTCGCGTAACGCCGAGCTGGTTGATCGCCTTCAGGGTGCGCCATACTTGCGTCCCGGTAATGCGGCCGGCGAGCGCCTCCTGATACAGCCCCATCACTTCCAGCACTTTGTCCGCCGATTCCTCCAGAAATTCGACACGGAACGACGATACGCCGAGTTCGACAAAATGCTGCAAATATTCCGCTCCCGATTGCTCGATCGCATTATAGACCGTATTCCGGCATCCTTCGTCAACCCGCACCGGATGACTCATGCCGATTCGGTCTCTTAGCGACGCGCGGTGTGATTCGCACGGACGTCCGCAATTGGTATAATCGGTGCCTTCGCTCAAAAACGTGCAGTATACGCAATGCTCCGTATGATACATCGGCAGATGCTGATGAATGACAATTTCCAGCAGCGAGGTGTCCGCCCGTTCCAGCAGATCGATCATCTGCTGGATGTTCAGATCGTAGGACGGCGTAATCCGCTCAAGGCCAGCCTCGGCGAGCAGCCGGACCGTCTTGTGGTTGGCCGCATTCAGCGAGAAGTCGCCGATCAGCTGCGGGAACGGCTGTCCGCTGCCTGCCCGCTCGGTCCGGGCCTTCGCGTAATAATACAACGCGCCGGTGTTGCGCACGAGCACCGCGTCCGGCTGCAGCCGCAAAATGTTGGCATGGTAGCCGTTCTCCCCCGGCATATGAATCCGCGGCGTCGCCAGCGCGATCGGCTTGCCTGCGCGCCGGGCCGTCTCGATGGCGGCGGGAAATTGCTTGATGAACTCGAAATCGGCATAGATCATCGCCGCATCGGTCCTAACCGCCGCCTCCACCTGCTCCAGGCTGCGGCAGAGCGCCGTCAGCCTGACCTTGCCGCCGGGCGCCCCCGCAGCCGCGCCCGCCCCGTTCGCGCCGGCGCGGCGCTGCCCGCGCGCAGTCCGCGGATCGCGCGCGTCGGCGAACGGATCCGCCTCGCGCTTGATATAGACGGGCGGCTTCTCCCGCTCGCCCGTCAGCTTCTCCGCCGCTTCCCGGCGCATCCGGTTCAGCTCGCGGATCGGCAGCATCGGCCCGTCACGCAAATCGAGCTCGAGCTCTTCTAGCTGAAACAGCGTTCCGCCGAGCCGTCCGAACTGCTCCTTCAAGAGCTCTTCGTCGATCGGCCGCTTCGCGGCCTTCTCCATCTCCAGCTCGGATACGACCTCCACCGTCGTGCCTTTCTGGATATCGGTCCACCATGTGCGGAGCGGCTGCCCCGGTTCACCTTGCGCTTTGACGCGCAGCGGAAAGACGCGGTACGGCTTGTCCGTTTCGAACGTCGCCCGCAGCCGCCGGTCAAGCGCCGGATCGCTCGTCTTCCAGATGCGGTCGCCCGGGCGGACCCGCTGCAGATCGACGTCTCGCCGGCCGGGCACGATTTCCAGCACCATGCCCTCCTGCGCCTCGCCCTCGACGCGCACCCCGTTATGCCGCACATCGTATACGCGGCCGCCCTCCTCTTTCTTCGTCGGGTCGCCCGCATCGAAGACGATGCCGTCGCCGCGCTTGAGCGGCGCTTCGATGCGGCAGACGACAGCGTCGCGCAGCACCCGCTCGACACGGCCGAGATAGACGCCCCGGCTTTTCGGAAACGTTCCGTCGACGAGCTGCTTATTGTTCGTCCCTTTCAGGAAGCCGTGCGTAAAGCCGCGCGAGAAACTCTGCTCGAGCTCGCGGATCTCTTCCTTCGAAGGAGCGGAACGGTCGCCGGCGAAATAACGGTCGATCGCCGCCCGGTATTTGCCGACGACATTGGCGACATACTCCGGACTTTTAAGCCGCCCTTCGATCTTGAACGACGTCACCCCCGCCTCGATCAGCTCCGGCACGATGTCGATGGCCGCCAGATCTTTCGGCGACAACAAATAAGCTACGTCGCCCATCGGCTTCGGTTCGCCGTCGACGATCAGATCGTAAGGCAGCCGGCAAGCCTGGGCGCATTCGCCGCGGTTGGCCGACCGTCCGCCCCACATTTCCGACGTGAGGCATTGTCCGGAATACGAGACGCAAAGCGCCCCGTGGACGAACACTTCCATCGGAAGCTTGGCCTGCTCGCCGATGGTGCGGATATGCTTCAGATTGTTCTCCCGCCCGAGCACGACGCGCTCCAAACCGAACGGCTTCGTAAATTCGACCGCCTCCGGCGACGTAATCGTCATCTGCGTCGAGCCGTGGATCGGAAAATCCGGCGAAATTTCCCGAATCAGCTTCACAAGCCCCAGATCCTGCACAATGACCGCGTCCACACCGGCATCAATGCAGGCGTCGATCAGCGCTTTGGCCGATTCCAGCTCGTCCTCGAACACGAGGATATTGAAGGTCAGGTAGCCTTTGACGCCGTAACGGCGCAGGAACGCCATAATTTCCGGCAGCTCTTCGGTGCGGAAATTGTCGGCGCGCGCCCGCGCGTTAAACCTCTCCACCCCGAAATAGACGGCGTCGGCTCCGTTCGCCACCGCCGCCCGCATACACTCCCAGTCTCCTGCCGGAGCGAGCAACTCGATATCTTGTCTCGTTATATTCAAACCCATTTCAGAAGCATCCTCCAGATCGTAAATGCGCTACGTTCAGTTTACCAGACCGCCGGACAATTCTCCATTGTCCAGTTTATATGCGATCTTGCTCCGATTGGCCGGTTGCTCTTCTTTCGCCCCGACCGCCATGCTATAATAAAGCTGATTGTTCGTTTTTCTAAAAACGTTTGGGAGGTATCGCCAGACTATGAAACTTGGTGTATTTACCGTACTATTCGCGCAGAAGCCGTTCGAAGAAGCGCTGGATTACATCGTGTCCAAAGGTGTGGAAGCCGTCGAGATCGGCACCGGCGGTTATCCGGGCGACGCCCATTGCAAACCGGACGAGCTTCTGGCCGACGCCGGAAAATTGAAAGCGTTCAAACAAGCGGTCGAATCCCGCGGTCTGATCATCAGCGCGCTGAGCTGCCATGCCAACCCGCTGCATCCGCAAAAAGCGATATCGAGCGAACATGACGCCGCGCTGCGCAAAACGATCGAGTTGGCCAACAGGCTGGAAGTGCCTGTCGTCAACACGTTCTCCGGCTGTCCGGGCGACCATGAAGATGCCAAATATCCGAACTGGCCGGTCGCGCCTTGGCCGAACGACTTCCAGGAAATTTTGAAATGGCAGTGGGAGGCGAAAGTCATCCCGTACTGGTCCGACATCGCCAAGCTGGCCGAACAGAACGGCGTCAAAATCGGTCTCGAGCTGCATGGCGGCTTCTCCGTCCACAGTCCGGCCACGCTGCTCCGGCTGCGCGAAGCGACCAGCAGCGCGATCGGCGCCAACCTCGACCCGAGCCATATGTGGTGGCAAGGCATCGATCCGGTGCAAGCGGTGCACATTCTCGGCCGCGAAGGTGCGATTCACCATTTCCACGCCAAAGATACGACGATCGATCCGATCAACGTCAACCGCCACGGCGTAACGGACATGCAATCTTATACCCAAATGCTGGACCGCGCATGGCAATTCCGGACCGTCGGCTTCGGCCACGATCTCAAAACGTGGGCGGACATTATAAGCGCGCTGCGTCTCGTCGGCTACGATTATGTCGTCAGCATCGAGCACGAGGACGGGCTCATGTCGGTCGATGAAGGCTTCACGAAAGCCGTTCAAAATCTCCAGCAAGTGCTCATCAAGGAACCGCTCGGAGAAATGTGGTGGGTATAACGCCGACTCCGGCGTCCCGATAAACGAAGAACGCCCCGCAAGGCCGGCAAGCGGCCGCATGCGGGGCGTTCTTCGTTCAGCCCGGCCGCTTGCTGGTCAAGCGGCACTATCCGTTATGTTATTTTCCTGCCCAAACCTCGAAAATCATAACATAGTCGGTGAAGAGAAATACGGCCAACGCCACAATCGTAAAGGCGATCGCAAACAAATTTTTCTTCGGACGGGCCATGAGAAGGCGGACCAAGCCGATCATGATCAGCACCGTGAAAATCAACATGAAAATGTCAAAACCGTTAAAAACCGATGCGCTTGCGTTTTCTGCAGCGAGAAGCACGGGATGACCCCCTCCTTTTCACAGTTATCCTATATTACACTATGTTACCTTCCGCGTCGAGCCGCCGCAAGAGCGAATGGTCATCCGTAACAAGTTTGTCACGATTTCATTGTTCCTTATAACCTATCCATATCGAAAATATAACAAATTCTTATACCTGAGATGAGCATGATCCGTTGTCGAGCTTTATAAAATATGATACGATCAATTCATATATTCTTACCTGTTTCGTCGGAATTAAACTTCACCCGAAATGACAATCGGCAAGGGGGCAGCATCGATATGGCATATGAAGCGGTCTGGATGAAAGACCCTTCCAAATTGAACAAGTTTGAGTTTGTCAAGCATCAAAAAGACGGTCTCGATGTCATTCGTACTATTATTGAAGAATACGCCAAAAAAGGCTACGAATCGATCGACCCGGACGATATGAACCGGTTCAAATGGGCCGGCGTGTACGAACAGAAGCCGAAAGACGGTCATTTCATGATGCGGATCCGGATCAACTCCGGCATCATGACGAGCGCACAGGCGCGCGCGCTTGCTTCCATCGGACGCGACTACGGGCGCGGCTTGATGGACGTCACCACGCGTCAGGCGATCCAGTTCCATTGGCTGCGCGTGGAGAATTTGCCCGACATTTTCAACCGTCTCGAAGCAGTCGGACTATACAGCTACGAAGCATGCGGCGACTGCCCGCGCACGATCGTCGGCAATCCGCTCGCCGGCATCGACAAGGACGAACTGATGGATACGACGCAGCTGGTGAACGAAGTCAACGATTTTTTCCTGTTGAATCGTGACTTTTCCAATTTGCCCCGCAAATATAAAATGTCCATCTCATCCAGTATTTATAACAACGCGCAAGCCGAAATCAACGACCTGGCTTTCGTGCCTGCGGTCAAAGTGATCGACGGCAAGGAAGTGATCGGCTTCCACGCCCTGGTCGGCGGCGGCTTGTCGGCAAAGCCGCATTTGGCCCAGGAGCTCGACATTTTCATCCGTCCGGAGGAAGTATTGAAGGTCGCGATCGGCGTCACGACGATTTTCCGCGACTACGGCTACCGCGAGAAGCGGCACCATGCCCGCCTCAAGTTCCTCGTAGCCGATTGGGGACCGGAGAAATTCAAGGAAAAGCTTCTGGAGCTTATCGGCGACATGCCTTCCAAAGGCGAAAACAAAATTGTCGGCTGGAAAGCCGCCTACTTCGACGGCGTGCACAAGCAGAAGCAGGAAGGGCTCAACTATATCGGTCTGAACGTTCCGGTCGGCCGCACGAATACCGACGAGTTCGAGCAGTTGGCCGATATTGCCGACAAATATGGCGACGGATTGATCCGTACGACGGTGTCGCAAAACATTATTTTGGCCGGCATTCCCGACGACAAGGTCGATGAAGTGCTGAAGCAGCCTGTGCTGCAGCGGCTGTCGCCGTTTCCGAAACATTTTATGAGCCGGACCGTTTCCTGCACGGGCAACGAATTTTGCAATCTGGCCGTCGTCGAGACCAAAGAGCGTGCGCGCCGCGTCGCCGAATATCTCGATGAGCATGTCGAGCTCGACGAGAAAATTCGCATTCATATGGTCGGCTGCCCGAACGCTTGCGGCCAGAAGCATATTGCCGATATCGGCCTTCAAGGTGCGCTCGTCAAGACGCCGGAAGGAATGGTCGACGCTTTCGATATCGCCGTCGGCGGCACGCTCGGTCCGAATGCCAAGTTTAATACGCCGCTCAAGGGCCGCGTCAAAGGCGACGACCTGCCGGAAGTGCTCGCGAAGCTGATCCTGTTTTACAAGGAAGGCCGCAAAAACGGCGAATCGTTCCACGATTACGTCCAGCGGGTCGGCGTACAGGCGTTCCAGGAGAAGCTCACGGAAATTTTGGCCGCGTCCTGATCGCGCGAAAAGAGGAGGGGAACCGGAAATCCCCCTCCTCTTTTTTTGGTTTCAGGTACGAAATTGGCCAGATCGCGCTCGAAACGGGGCGGTTCTCAAATTCGACCGCCCGGCATTCTCCGTTCGACCGTCAGAAATCGAAATGGCGGCCAATCATTACAGAGTTAAAATGATTCGACGGGCGTGTGTGTTTATTTCCCCGAGATGGTAAACTGATGACGGGAGAGATACCATAGTCGGGAGGAAATCGGGCATTGGATCAGGAAACGATACTGGAACAAGCAAGAGATTACGCGAAAAGCGAACTGGAACGCGACCACAGCGGCCACGACTGGTGGCATGTCGTACGGGTGGCGCGAACGGCCCGCATGCTCGCCGAGGCGGAACACGCCGACGTATATATTTGCGAGCTGGCGGCGCTGCTCCATGACGTCGCCGACGTCAAGCTGGCAGGAAGCAAGGAAGCCGGGTTGCGCAAAATCGGGGACTGGATGCGGCAAGCGGGCGTGGAAGAGGACCACCGTGCCCATGTGATTGAAATTGCGTCAACGATGTCCTTCGGAGGCGGCCATGGTCAGCCGATGCGCACGCTGGAGGGACAGGTCGTACAGGATGCCGATCGGCTCGATGCTATCGGCGCAATCGGCATCGCGCGCGCCTTCGCCTATGCAGGCAACAAAGGGCAGCCGATTTACGATCCGGCGCTCCGTCCCCGGGCTTCGATGACGGAAACGGAATACCGGAACGGACCGAGCACGGCGATTAATCATTTTAATGAAAAGCTGCTCCGGCTGAAGGAGCGGTTGAATACGGAAACGGCCCGTTTGCTTGCAGAGGAAAGACACCGGTTCCTCGAATACTTTCTGCGCGAGTTCGACCGCGAATGGGCGGCCGGCAATGCGGATTACCTGAAAGAAACGCTGTTTCCGGCCGAATATGCCGGACGCATCCATATCGCCTTCGGCGATTCGGCGGGAGGGTCGCTGCGAATAGCGCTGCGGGGAATGCCGGGAGAGAAGGCGGTCACGCTGAACGACGATCTGATGGTCGGGCCGTTGCATAACGAAGACGAGCCGGAGGGCTTGGCCAAACGGCTCTCCTGGTGGCGGACATGCACGAGCGAGGAAGGGCGCAGAGAGACGATGGAGTATGCGCTGCGGGCGGCGCTGGACTGGAAGCAGTGGCCGAAGCGCCTGCGCGCCCGTCATGTCGTCGTCTGGGCCGGAGAGTCGGCCTCCGAGCAGATCGGGCTGCGCCGCCTGGCTGCCGCGCTCGCGGACGATACGGAGATATCCGTTATCGATACGACGGCGCTGGCCAACAAGCGGTACAAGAAGACGGCATTCGAGAACGAAGATGCGATCTACCGCAGCACTGGCGAGCTGGGACCGGACAAGCTCGCCCTGTTGCTCCCGGAAGCGCGGCTGCTGACGCCCCGTGAACGGGAGGCTTATGCCGACGAATGGCGGCAGCTAGTCGCCGATGGCGGCATTTTGCGGGTGATGGACAAGGGACGGCCGCTAAGCGTTGACGGGAGCTATTTCGATGCCGATATTATGGAAGCTGTTAGCAATTTGACGGGGGCAGAGGGGCGACTGGTCAAATGTGCGAGGATTGTCGGCGAAGTAATCGGTTCCGCGAACCAGTACGTCGGCGACAGCTACATCGAATACCGTGTACGGGAACTTATCAAGGAAGGCAAACTTGTCTATACCGGCAGCCTGAATGCGATGCGCTACTACAGCGTCGGTTTGGGGGAATAACGACCTAACGGCCTAACGACCGAACGAAAAAAACATCCCATTCCGCCAAGTAGGCGGTTTGGGATGTTTTTCGTACTGCCTATTTCGCCGCTCCGGCCGCGACTCCTTCTTCGGCCTTGAGCCGTTCGACGGTTCGTTTCCGGTCCCGTTCCAAAATCGGAGCCAGATACCGGCCGGTATACGACTGATCGGACTTGATCACCTCTTCCGGCGTGCCGGTGGCGACGATCGTCCCGCCGCCGCTGCCGCCTTCCGGACCGAGATCGATAATATAGTCGGCCGTCTTGATCACATCGAGATTATGCTCGATGACCAGAACCGATTCGCCGGAATCGACGAGACGGTGGAGCACCTTCAGCAAACGGTCGATATCGTCGACATGCAGCCCGGTTGTCGGCTCGTCCAAAATGTACACCGTCTTGCCGGTGCTGCGGCGGTACAGCTCGGCCGCCAGCTTCACCCGCTGCGCCTCGCCCCCGGACAGCGTCGTCGCCGGCTGGCCGAGATTCATGTAGCCGAGACCGACGTCAAGCAGCGTCTGCAGCTTGCGGTGGATGCGCGGAATGTTCCGGAAAAATTCGCAAGCGTCCTCTATCGTCATCGCCAGTACGTCGGCAATGCTTTTGCCTTTATATTTGACCTCCAGCGTTTCGCGGTTGTACCGTTTGCCTTTGCAAACTTCGCAAGGGACGTACACGTCGGGCAGGAAATGCATCTCGATCTTGATGATGCCGTCGCCGCGGCACGCTTCGCAGCGTCCGCCCTTGACATTGAAGCTGAACCGTCCCTTCTTGTACCCCCGCACCTTTGCCTCGTTCGTCGCGGCGAAGACGTCCCGGATATCATCGAATACACCGGTATACGTCGCCGGATTGGAACGCGGCGTGCGGCCGATCGGCGACTGATCGATATCGATGACTTTCTCGATATGCTCCAGTCCGCGCATCTCCTTATGCGCGCCGGGACGCACTTTCGCCTTGTTCAAATCGCGGGCAAGCGTCTTGTAGACGATCTCGTTGACGAGCGTCGATTTGCCGGAGCCGGATACGCCGGTCACGACCGTGAAGACGCCGAGCGGAATTTTGACATTCAAATTTTTCAGGTTGTTCTCTTTCGCTCCCCGCACTTCCAGCCATTTGTCGCCGATCGGCCGCCGTTCCAGCGGGACGGCTATAAACCGGCGTCCGCTCAAATATTGTCCGGTCAACGAATGCTCATGAGCCATAACTTCGGCAGGGGTGCCTTGTGCGACGACCTGACCGCCATGTATGCCCGCGCCGGGACCGATATCGATAATGTAATCGGCGGCCAGCATCGTATCTTCGTCATGCTCGACGACGATCAGCGTATTGCCCAGATCGCGCATATGTTCCAGCGTCGCAATAAGCCGGTCGTTGTCCCGCTGATGAAGGCCGATGCTCGGTTCGTCGAGAATATACAGCACGCCCATCAGGCTCGAGCCGATTTGCGTTGCCAGCCGGATCCGCTGCGCCTCCCCGCCTGACAACGTTCCCGCCGCTCTGCTCAAAGTCAAATATTCCAGTCCGACATTGACCAGGAAACCGAGCCGGCTGTTGATTTCTTTCAGAATGAGATGAGCGATTTGCCGTTCTTTGTCGTTCAGCTTGAGTTCCTGGAAAAACCGCTGCGCTTCCCCGATCGAAAGCGACGTCACATAGGCGATATTGTGTCCGCCGACCGTCACCGCCAGCGTTTCCTTGCGGAGCCGGTGCCCTTTGCAGCCGGAGCACGGCTTGGCGCTCATGTACGATTCGATATGCTCGCGCATCGCGTCCGAAGCGGTCTCGCGGTAGCGGCGCTCCAGATTGTTGACGATGCCCTCGAACGGAACGTAAGCTTCCTTCTGATGGCCGAAATCGTTCTCGTAACGGAACCGGACACGCTCGCCGCCGGTGCCGTACAGCAGTTTCTTCATCATATCCGGAGGCAGCTCGCGGACGGGCACGTCTTTCGGGATGCCGTAATGCGTGCATACGGCATCGAGAAATTGCGGGTAGTAATTGGACGTGCTGCCCGCCCATGCCTCGAACGCCCCCTGCTCGATCGATTTGTCGGGGTCCGGGACAAGCAGATCGGTGTCGACGATCATTTTGGCACCAAGACCGTCGCACTCGGGACAAGCGCCGTACGGGCTGTTGAACGAGAACATCCGCGGCGACAGCTCTTCGATGCTGAAGCCGCATTCGGGGCATGCAAGGTTTGAGCTGAACAGCAGCTCTTCCTGGCCCATCACATCGACAATGACGCGGCCGCCCGCCAGTTGGAGCGCCGTTTCCAGCGAATCGGCCAGACGCGTCGCGATATCCGGCTTGATGACGATACGGTCGACAACGACTTCGATGTTGTGCTTCTTGTTTTTCTCCAGCTCGATTTTCTCGCTCAGTTCCCGCAGTTCGCCGTTCACCCTTACCCGGACGAAGCCTTGCTTCTGAATGTCGGCAAACAGCTTGACATGCTCGCCCTTGCGGCCGGATACGAGCGGGGCCAAAATTTGCAGCCGGGTCCGCTCCGGATATTCCATGATCCGGTCCACCATCTGCTCGACGGTTTGCGACGTAATCTCAATGCCATGCTCCGGGCAATGGGGCTTCCCGATCCGGGCGAACAGCAGCCGCAAATAGTCGTATATTTCGGTTACCGTTCCGACCGTGGAGCGGGGATTGCGGCTTGTCGTCTTCTGATCGATCGATATGGCCGGAGAGAGTCCTTCGATCGAGTCGACGTCCGGCTTCTCCATCTGTCCGAGAAATTGCCGGGCATAGGCGGACAGCGACTCCACATACCGCCGCTGCCCTTCCGCATATATGGTGTCGAACGCAAGCGACGATTTGCCCGAACCGCTGAGGCCCGTCAGGACGACGAATTTATCGCGCGGGATGGTGACATCGATATTTTTCAGATTGTGGGCGCGTGCGCCCTTGATCACGATACGGTCATTGGCCAAGACGGTTTCTCCCTCCATTGTGCCGGAACGCGTTGCCGTTCCGGCGCTCCTTCTCGATCGGAACACGGGCTTGACCTACCGTCGCTGCCGATCGAGATGCTTATTTACCACTATTGACGATTGTTCCCGATTCTAGTCGCGCCCCTCCGGCTATTGGCCTGTCGCGCCGAGCGGGCGGGCGCCGGTCTGGCGCTTAGTCCAGCTCCGCCCGCAGTTCCAGCAGCGCGTCGCGAAGCTCGGCGGCCCGTTCGAACTGCAGCGATTTGGCCGCCTCCTTCATTTCCGCCTCCAGCCGCTGAATGAGCGACAGCTTCTCCTTCTTCGACATCTTCGAAACGCCGGATTCCGTCAAGTAATCGGATTTCTGCTCCGCAACCCGCGTCGCTTCGATGACGTCATGCACTTTTTTGCGGATCGTCTGCGGCGTAATGCCATGCTTCTCGTTGTAAGCGAGCTGGATCGAGCGCCGGCGCTCCGTCTCCTTGATCGCCTTGTCCATGGAGTCGGTGATCCTGTCGGCATACATGATGACCCGGCCTTCCGCATTTCGCGCAGCCCGGCCGATCGTTTGAATAAGCGAACGCTCGGCGCGCAAAAATCCTTCCTTGTCGGCGTCCAGTATGGCGACAAGCGACACTTCCGGCAAGTCGAGTCCTTCCCGCAGCAGGTTGATGCCGACCAGCACATGGAACGTTCCGAGCCGCAAATCCCGCAAAATCGCCATCCGCTCCAGCGTCTTGATGTCGGAATGTAAATAACGGACCTTGATGCCGACTTCCTTCAAATAATCGGTCAAGTCCTCGGCCATCTTCTTCGTCAGCGTCGTCACGAGAACCCGCTCGTCCTTGGCGATCCGGTCGCGGATTTCGCCGAGCAAATCGTCGATCTGTCCTTTGGTCGGACGAACTTCGATCACCGGGTCGACAAGGCCGGTAGGCCGTATAATTTGCTCGACCATCGTGGGGCAATGCTCCAGCTCGTAGGGACCCGGCGTAGCCGAAACATAGATGATCTGGGTAATCTTCTGCTCGAATTCCTCGAACCGGAGGGGGCGGTTGTCAAGCGCGGACGGCAGGCGGAAGCCGTGCTCGACGAGCACCTCTTTCCGCGCGCGGTCGCCGTTGTACATCGCCCGGATTTGCGGCAGCGTCACATGGGACTCGTCAATGACGAACAGCATGTCGTCCGGGAAGTAATCGAGCAGCGTGTAGGGAGTGGCGCCCCTTTCCCGGAACGTCAGCGGTCCCGAGTAGTTCTCGATCCCGGAGCAGAATCCCATCTCCTGCATCATTTCGATGTCGTACCGCGTCCGCTGCTCCAGACGCTGCGCCTCCAGCAGCTTGCCCTGCCCCCGGAGTTCCGCCAGACGTTCTTCCAGTTCCCGCTCGATATTGATCAGCGCCTTTTTCATCGTATCCTCGTGAGTGACGAAGTGGGATGCCGGGAAGATGGCGACATGATCGCGCTCGCCGATGATTTCGCCAGTCAGCACGTCGATTTCGGTAATCCGTTCGATTTCGTCGCCGAACAGCTCCACGCGAATAGCCCGTTCGTTGTTCGCAACGGGAAAAATTTCGATTATATCTCCACGCACCCGAAACGTGCCGCGCACGAAATTGATGTCGTTGCGCTGATATTGGATATCGACCAGCTTGTGCAGAATGGCGTCGCGCGGCTTCTCCATTCCGGTTCGCAGCGACAGGACGAGGTTCTTGTATTCCATCGGCGAACCGAGACCGTAGATGCACGATACGCTCGCCACGATAATGACGTCTCGCCGCTCGAACAGCGCACTCGTCGCCGAGTGTCGAAGCTTGTCGATCTCGTCGTTAATGCTCGAATCCTTCTCGATGTACGTGTCGGATGAAGGAATGTAAGCCTCCGGTTGATAATAGTCGTAATAGCTGACGAAATATTCAACCGCATTGTTCGGAAAAAACGCCTTGAATTCGCTGCACAGTTGGGCCGCCAGCGTCTTGTTGTGCGCAATGACGAGCGTCGGCCGGTTCAGCCGGGCGATCGTATTGGCGATCGTATACGTCTTGCCGGTTCCGGTCGCGCCGAGCAGCGTTTGGTGCTTCACGCCGTTTCGGACGCCCTCGACCAATTTGCGTATCGCTTCCGGCTGGTCGCCCTGCGGCTCGTAATCCGACACCAGCTCGAACTTCCTGGACATGAGCGTTACGTCGTTCACCGTTCTTCACCCCATCTTTCCGTATTTGCCGCAATATCATATCTAAAAGCTATGCTGCGTTAGATCGAGATTCCGTTCCAGTTGACGGAAAACCGTCCAAAATAAGAATATGTGTTCCTATTATACAGATAAACGTTCCTGCGTGCAATCGGTGGATGCTGGGTGAAACGGCGAAGCTGCCGCTTTCGCCAAGCGGCAGCTTCGTGCTTTCCTTTATTCCACAGCCTTAAGACGGTATATCTTGCTGCCGAAATCGCTGCGGAACAACGGCTTCGGCAATCCGGCGAACATCAGTTCATCGCCGCCATAAATTTGGTCCGTATCGACCAGCCGGTAGTTCCGGTCCGGGTCCAATCCTTTCAGCCTGAAACGTCCGAGCGGCGGATGCGCCTCATTCAATACGGTGACGAATACGACAAAAGCTTCGCGTTTGTCCTTCGATACCATCATCCATGCCGCATCGTTGCCTTCGAACGGGCTGAGCAGCCGGTAGAAATCGCCGAACTGGACGAGGTGCCGGATTTCCTTGTACAGCGCCACCTGGCGCGCCACCTCGATTTTCTCCTCTTCCGTAAACCGCGTCAGGTCCAGCTCGTAGCCGAAGTTGCCCGACATCGCCACATTTCCCCGGGTCGCAAGCGGCGTTACGCGCCCCACCTGATGGTTCGGCACCGCCGAAACATGCGCGCCCATCGAGCTGACCGGATAGACGATGCTCGTCCCGTACTGGATGCGCAGCCGCGCGATCGCGTCTGTATTGTCGCTTGTCCACGTCTGCGGCATATAGTACAGCATGCCCGGATCGAAACGGCCGCCGCCGCCGGAGCAGCTTTCGAACAGGATATGCGGGAACGCCGACGTAATCCGCTCCAGCACCTCATACAAACCGAGCATGTAGCGGTGCGCCGTCTCCCGCTGACGGTGCGGCGGTAGCAGGGCGGAGCCGATCTCCGTCATGTTCCGGTTCATATCCCATTTGACATACGTGATCGGCGCGCTCTCCAGAATGCCCCCGATCGTTTGAACCAGATAGTCCCGCACATCCTGACGGCTCAAATCCAGCACAAGCTGATTCCGGCCGGTTGTGCGATGCCGTCCCTCGACATGAAGACACCAATCCGGATGGGCCCTGTACAGCTCGCTTTCCGGCGAAATCATTTCCGGCTCGAACCAGAGGCCGAACTGCATGCCCAGCTCCTTTACCCGCCGGACAAGATCCTCGAGGCCGAGCGGCAGCTTCTTTCGGTCTACGAACCAGTCGCCGAGCGAAGTCGTATCGTCGTCGCGCTTGCCGAACCATCCGTCGTCGAGCACGAACAGCTCGATGCCGAGTTCCTTGCCCTGCCGGGCGATCGCTTCGATTTTGTCGGCGTCGAAATCGAAGTATGTCGCTTCCCAATTGTTCACGAGTATCGGACGCGCTTCGTCGCGGAACCGCCCTCTGCACAGGCGCGACCGGTACAAGTCGTGATAGATGCGCGACATGCCGCCGAGCCCTTCGGCGGAGTAAACGAGAACCGCTTCCGGCGTCTGGAAGCTCTCACCCGCATCCAAATGCCAGGAAAAATCGAACGGATTGATTCCCATGAACATGCGGGCCGTCCGGAACTGGTCGACTTCCACGCCGGCCAGAAAATTGCCGCTATATACGAAGCTGGCGCCGTACACGTCACCGTAATCCTCTGTCGCGCCTTCCGCGAGCAAGGCGATAAACGGATTTTGCATATGGCTGCTGGAGCCCCGTCTGCTCTCGATCGCCTGCAAACCGGGACGGAGACGGCTGCGGAACAAATCCCGCTCCCGCGCCCAGGAGCCGGACAGCTGCAGCAAATCGAACCGGTCGTGCGCAAAGTCGAGGCTCATGCTGAGCGCGCGGAGCAGCTTCAGCGGTTCGGTGCCGCCGTTCGTCAAGCGTACGGAGCGGGTGATGGCGTCCAGCTCTTCAAACACGCTGTAGCTGAGATCGACGGTCAGACCGGTTCGTTCGTCCCGCAGCGTCAACACCAGTGTCTGCACGGCATCGCCATCCTCCGCATAGGTGGCGGGCAGACCGGGGAGCTCGGGCTTTCCGTCGATGATGCGGTGCGTAACATAGCGCAAATCCGAGACGGTAGAGCCGTCCGGCAATTGAACCTGGAACGCGGGCATACGGAAGTCCGAGTTGCCGTACCCCGGATATTCGTGCGGCAGCGTATCGAACGACAACCGCCGATCGGCCGGATCGGGAGTCGGGCTGAACGACGCCCGTTCCTTCAGCTCGAGCAGCGCATCCAGATTGCGGCCGCGTACGCGCCTTCCCCAATACAAATGTGACGGATATTTCGAATGAACCAATAGAAATGCGTAGCTGGTGCGGCAGGTTTGCAAATGAAACAGCTGCTTGTCCATATCGTAAAAAATCGGCATCGCGTTCAATCGACCTCCTGCTTCAATGTTGCGGTAAAGCCGCATTCATTGTGACATATTCGTCTCGGAAATGGTATGGACACTTTTATGCAGGATATGGACAAATGTAGTCAAGGTTCGGCTCCATACCGGAGGGGAGAAGTTCATTCGTTAGCAAAAGGCAGAGGACCTCGTTCGTGCAAGGTCCCCTTGGAGAAACTTGGAGAAATTTGGATTCAAGGATGAATGAGCCCGTCCGCCGACAGTCTGCCACCCCCACAGCAGCAGCGGTTACGGCAGCGGCGGCGCGGCCGTCTCCCGCCGTTTCGCATCCCGGCGGCGGCGCAGCAGGCCGAGCGCGGAGACGGCTCCCGGCTCCACATAATAGCCGGCCTGGTCGTCCGGAGCCAAGATGACGCCCAATTGATGATGGTCGCCGGCATAGCGGGCGCGCTGCACAAACTTTTGCTGGCCGTCGCGGTTCAGCACTTCCAGCTTCGCGTAAGCCGATTGCAAATGGAGCGCCCGGTACAGATCGTCGCGCGTCCTGACGCTCATGCCGTTCACCTTCAGCAGCACTTCGCCCGACATCAGGCCCATCGCTTCCGCCGGCGTCCCCGGAACGACACCCAGTATGCGAAGACCTTCCGGCGGATGGACATACAGCGGCGCGGCCGTCGACTCCTCCAGCCGCCCGGCCCAAATGAGCGCTTCATGGAGCAAAAGCGCAAACAGCGCCGCAATCGGGACAAGCGGCGCCCATGCGATAGCGGCGGCTGCGACGGCTCCGAGCCCGATGCTGTATAGCAGCAGTCCCCTATAGATCCGTCCGGCTTTACGTTCCGGCAGCATGGTGCGGGTCAACTCGCTGAAACCGACCAAAGTCGGCAGCGCCAGCAGCGTCCAGCCGTACCCGCCGCCATCGCCGGCGAGCGGCATCCACGGCAGCTCTGCACCGGGTATGCCGGAGGCTGCCGGCACGAGCAGAAACAGCGGCACCGGCCAATAGCCCTGCAAAGCGTAAGCGCCTACCAGCTTACCCCGCTTCCCCAGCAGAAACAGCGGGGTCGACAGCCGGTCCCCCTGTACGCGCACCAACAGCGCTTCGGCCAAATGAAGCAGCGCCACGAGGAGCAGCAGGCCGGCGATATCCAATTGCGCCAATGAATCCGCCATCCGTCCGATCCAGCCGCCGCTGTCCGGCAGACCGAGCGCGACGACAGCAGGCTGCAGCAAGCCGAGCGCGCCGGCCGCATAGGCGAAGCACAGAAACCGCACGCGCAGCAGGGCGAGCAGCACCGATATTCCCCACAGCCACAGTACCGCATCGGGCGTAAGCCTGAAGCCGACAAATATGCCGACAACGGACAGGACCAGACCGATGATCCACCCCGCCGCAACGGCGCGAACGAGCTGACCTTGCCAATGAAGCAGCTTGACGCCAAACAACTGTCGCTCCTGGCGAATTTGCCGCAAATATTGCATGACAATCAATAATATCGCGATATAGTAAAAGGGTTGGAACAAGATGCCCAGCAACGCATCCCGGACGATTCGCAACCAATCCGTCTCCAATGAAGTCCCCCCTGTTCTTGAAATTGAGCCGCCTTCGCAGCCGCAAACACCGGAAGCGTCGCTTCTGACGGCACGCGATTTGAAAAAGGCTGACCCTGACAACCAGAGCCAGCCTTAACCCCTTTCGACGTCACAACATGTAAATCCTGCCTGATAAGGTCTTCGTAACGAACGGCCGCGGTTAACGCCCGATCCGTTCCGCGACAACCTCGACAGCCCGTTGCAGCTGCGTGTCGTAGCGCTCGTCCCGTATCCGCTCGATTACTTTCAATTCAAGCGCGGTCGCGGTCCGATCGTCGACTTGCCCGGTTGCCGGAAGGCCGGAATCCCGCTGGAACCGGATGACCGCCTCCTCCGTTTCATCGCTGAAATAGCCGTCCTTCCGTCCCGGCTCATAACCGGTCCCGTCAAGCATCACTTGCAAGCTCCTGACGTTCTGGCCGATCGCTTCCTTCTTCAAAACGGCGGAACGTGACAATCTCGGCACCGTATATATCGCCGGCGGCTTCGCTTCGACATCCGGCTTGATGCCTTTCTCGTGAATCCAGTTTCCCTTGGGAGTCAGCCACTTGGCGACCGTCATCTTGATCAGACTTCCGTCGCCGGTCACCTTGTCGTAGCTCACCTGAACCGTACCTTTGCCGAACGTCGTTTCGCCGACAATAACCGCGCCTCCGGCTTCGCCGAGCGCGCCTGCCAGCACTTCGGATGCGCTCGCGCTTCCTTTGTTCACCAGCACGGCTACCGGATACGGCTTGCCGCTTCCTTTCGACACCGTCATCTCCCGCTTGCCGCTCCGGTCTTCCACCATGACGATCGGCTTGCCTTCCGGCACGAACGGCTGCGCGACGGAAACGACGACCGGCAATACGCCGCCGGGATTGTTGCGCACGTCGATCACGAGCCCTTTCATTCCCCGGCTTTCCAGACTTTCCAGTTCTTCGGCGAAACGTTCGCCGGTATGGAGCGAAAACTGGCGGATCTCGATGACGCCAATGCCGTCCGGACGCAGCTTGGCGAAGACGGTCTCGACATCGATTTCATCCCGCACAAGCTCCAGCTCGATCGGCTGCGGCACCCCATCCCGCATAATTTGCAGCTTGGCTTTCGTTCCTTTCGGACCGCGGATTTTGGCAACAGCATCGCTAAGCTGCACGCCGGCAAGCTTCTCGCCGTTGACCGACACGATAACGTCCTTTGCCAATAGCCCCGCCTTCTCGGCCGGCGAGCCTTTAATCGCCGATACGATGACCACCTTGCCGTTCTCCATCGTCACTTCCGCACCGATTCCGGTAAAAGACCCAACGACTTCCTCGGAAAAATGCTTTGCCGTATCTTTCTCCATATATACGGAGTACGGATCGTCCAGCGCGCCCATCATCCCGTTGATCGCCCCGTCCACGAGCTTGTTCCGGTCGACGTCCCGGTAAAATTTGCTTTCGATCAGCGATACGACGGCATTAAGCTTATTCATTTCCTCGCCGCTCAATCCTGACTGCCCCGCTTGCACGGCCGGCGCCGTGCCGGATTGAAGCGCTGCGGACGGAATACCGTACAACCCTTCGGTTACCGTCAGCGTCACCAGCACCGATGCGACCATCGTCAGCAAGACGAACGCCGCGACGGTGCGTCCTTTGAACTGCACAAGCTTCACCACCTTCGATATGACCGGACTTGAGACTTTCCTAGTATATGACAAGCCGCAGCCATTTATTTGCAGGCGGTGCCGGACCGATTGTTCCGAGGCGCAGAAGGCGGCTCCTTACTGTAAATAGGGGGTGGGATTGACCGGCTCTTCATTGATCCGCACTTCAAAATGCAAATGCGGACCCGTCGCGGTGCCCGTCATGCCGACTTCGGCAATTTTCTGCCCGCGCTTGACCGAATCGCCCTGCTGAACTTCGATTCCGCCGTTGCGGATATGCGCATACAGCGTCCACATCCCGCCGCCGTGATCGATAATGACCGCGTTGCCGTAACCGCTCATCTTCTGGGCGACGATGACCGTCCCCGACTCGGCCGCATAAATGCTCGTCCCTTCGGGCGCCGCCAAATCGATCCCTGCATGGTGTTTGCGCTGGCCGGTAACCGGATGAATTCTGGTACCGAAATCCGAACTGAGCCGGTACCCTGAAGCAATCGGGACGGCGAGCGCCCCGCCCCCCAGCGACTTGACCGCAGCGGAGCCGGAATTTTGGGCCGCGCGCGCCGCTCTTGCCGCCGCTTCGCGCGCCCGACGCTCTTCCTCCTCGCGTCGGCGAATATCTTTCTTCTCTTTCTCCAGCTCCGACACCTGACGAGCCAGCTTGATCAACTGCTCCTCCTGCTCCTTGCTGAATTCGCTCAGGTTATCGATCTTTTGGCTGTAAGTGGCCAGCAGCACTTGACGCTGTTCCTCTTTATCCGCGAGCAACATCTGATAGTCTTTGAGCTTGCCGTATAAATTTTCGACATTGGCAAGCTGCACTTCCATTTCGGCTTTCTTCTGAACGATCAACTCCCGGTCTCTTTTATGTTCGTCCAGAATTTCCCGGTCTTGCGACAAAATCGACTTAAGCGCATCGAATCGGTCGACAAAATCGCTGAAGCTTGTCGAACTGAGCAGAACGTCCATATAGGACACGAAACCGTTCATATACATGAGGCGCATCCGGGATTGCAGCAGCTCGTCGCGCAGCTTCACCCGTTTTTCCGCTTCCTCGAGCTCTTGGCCCGTCTTATACAGTGCCGCCTCCGCTTCGATCAACTGGTCCTGGACGGCGCTCATCCGCGAATCGACCTTGTCGATCTCCAGCATCAGATTTTGCAGGCTGGCTTCCGTATCGTCCTTGCGGTGGATGAGCGTTTGCATGTACCCTTCCCATTTGTTCTTGCTGGTGGAAATCGCGTTCATATCGTTTCGGATCTTTTCCAGTTGCTTGTCGATCTTCTCGATCTGCGATGAAGCCTGGCTGTCCGCCGGCTGCAGCATGATGACCGCCAGTACGGCGACCGCCAGAAAGGCAAGCCTTCTTCTCACTCCATGACCACCTACACTTTCAGATACTTTCGCACCGACAAGGTGCTTCCCCAAATACCGAGCAGCGTGCCAAGACCGATGAGCAGCAAAGCGACCTTCCAGCCGGCATCCTCGAACGAGACAAGCTTGATCATCATCAGCCCCAGCTCCATCTGCGACGCCTGAACCAGCTTCGCATAGCCGCTCAGCAAAATAACCGTCGTCAGCACCGAACCGCAAATGCCGATCAGCGCTCCCTCGATAAAAAACGGCCAGCGAATAAACGAATTCGTCGCGCCGACCAGCTTCATAATGCCGATTTCCCGGCGTCTTGCGACGATCGTCATCTTGATCGTGTTGGAAATCAGAAACATGGCCGTTACGCCCAGCCCCAGCACGATGACAAGACCGATATTGCGGATCGCGTTCGTAATTTTGAACAGCGTCTCAACCGTCCCTTGTCCGTACCTGACGCTCATGATCGGTTGCGTGTTATCTTCCTTGTTGAGCGCTTCGATCTTCTCAGCCGCGTAGGCGATCGATTGGGGATCGAGCACCTCGACGGTGAACGAATCGGGGAGCGGATTGCTTTCCTCGTCGTAGCCTTCCAGCAGGTCGCTGTTCTCCTCGCCCAAATTTTTGCGCAGCAGCTCGAGACCTTCTTCCTTGGAGACGAATACGACATTTTTCATTTCGGGCAGCTTCCTGATTTTGTTCTCCAATTCGTCCTGCTTGGCCTGATCGACATCCAGCTGCAAAAATACGCGAATTTCTACCCGGCTTTCGATCTGATCGGCAAGACTGTTGACATTCATCGTCAAAAGCAGAAAAACCCCGAGGATGAACAGCGAAATGACGATCGAGCTCATCGAGGCAAACGACATCCACCCATTGCGGACGACATTTTTCGCCCCTTCCCGGAAATGGCGCAGAAGGGTCCTAAGTTTCATACCCGTACTCCCCTCTTACCTCATCCCGTGCGATGATGCCGTTTTCGATCGCAATGACGCGCTTGCGGGCCGAATTGACGATTTCCCGGTTATGGGTCGCCATGACGATCGTCGAACCGCGAAAGTTGATTTCCTCGAGCAAGCCCATAATTTCCCATGATGTGTCGGGGTCCAGATTGCCGGTCGGTTCGTCCGCCACGATGACGGTCGGATTGTTGACGATCGCGCGGGCGATCGCTACGCGCTGCTGCTCGCCCCCGGACAACTGAGCCGGCAAGCTGGCATGCTTGTCCTTCAAGCCGACAAGTTCAAGCACCTCCATCGTCCGTTTGCGCATAATGCGGCGCGGCGCTTCGATAACTTCCATCGCAAACGCGACATTCTCGTAAACGGTCAGCTTGGGCAGCAGGCGGAAATCCTGAAAAATGACGCCGATATTGCGGCGCACGTACGGAATTTTCCGAGGCTTGAGCTTTCCGATATTAAAGCCGTTGACGGATATTTGTCCTTTGGTCGGCACTTCCTCGCGGTAGATCAGCTTCATAAACGTGGATTTTCCGGCTCCCGACGGCCCGACGAGATATACGAATTCGTTGCGGTCTATACGAACGGATACGCCGCGAAGCGCGTGCGTACCATCGGGGTAAGTCTTCCAGATGTCCTGCATCTCAATCACAATATCACATCCTGTAAAATATCAGCATAATTGATTTCGACAGCAACAGATGAAATCCTCTTGCGATTAAAGGATTTTCACATATTTCGTTTCGTTCCGCGAAGGAACGCGCGCATTCGACGAATAAATCGCGCCCTTCGGACGACAGACGGTCGCGCTTGGCGGGGCTTGGGCCGTCTTGTGTCGAAACGCCGCGATTCCATTCCGCCTGTCAGCCCTTCTTCCGCCTGTCAGCCGGCCGTTTTTAAGCTTCTTCCCGGCAAGCCGGTCACATATATTGGTGAAAGACCGACGACGACTCTTGCGGGGTGATCGCTTGTTGAAGCAACTGCATATGCTGTGGATCGTTTTGTTTTCCCTGCTGCTGCTTGCCGCCGCCGGCTGGGGAGGACTCGCGCTGTACGCCGATCAGCCGGTGCTGCCGGCAAATACGACGGTGGGCGAGCTGAACATCGGCGGCATGCCGATCGACGACGCACTTGCGGCGCTGCATGCGCTTCAGAAGGCGGCGGAGGAGGAATGGCAGGGCGAAATCGCCGTTGAGGATGAAGAAGCGAAGCGTTGGACGATCAAGGAGCTCAAACTGGCCGCCGAGCTTGAGACGGTACGGACGGCGCTGCTGCGGCTCAGGGAAGGAAGCGTCTGGGAGCGCGCAAAATACCGTTACCGGTTTCCGCGCTCGTTCGAGCTGTCATTCAGTTTCCGGCGGGATTTGTTCGAGAAATCGTTTAAAGGCGAATGGGGATGGACGGCGAAAAGCGAGGAAACGGCGACGCCGGCAAAAGCCGGAGCCCAAACGCCCGAAAAAACCGAAGTCCCTTCGAAGGGCGAATAAACGAAAGAAAAAAGCCGCGCTCTCCCAACGCAAGTCGTTCGAAGAATGCGGCTTTTTCGAGCCGGGCGCCAGTCGCCTATAAGACGAATAATTGGCGGGTTATCCGCGATTCGTTCCCACTCATCGCTAGCGGGTTACCAGCGGCAGCGTTCCGGGGCGCTCATGGCAGCCCAATGCGACCGTTGCGCCAGGCGGACATGATGGCACAGTCATGTCGCCTATGCGGGCCAGATGTCAGCGGCTGTCACGGGTCCGTTCGGCGACCCAGGCGGCCGTCTGTTCAATCTCCTTCTCGGCGCGGCCGATCGCGTCGGCCACTTGCGTTCTGGCGGTTCCGCCATAGACGTTGCGGGCGTCGACGACCCGCTCCGGCTGCAGCACGCTGTAAATGCGGTCGTCGAACAGCTCGGAAAACTGCTTGAACTCGTCCAGCGTCAAGTCGAGCAAATATTTGTTGTGCTGAATGCAGTACAGCACCGTCTTGCCGATCACTTCGTGCGCCTGGCGGAACGGCATTCCTTTGCCGACGAGGAAGTCGGCGATGTCCGTCGCGTTCGAGAAGTCCTGATTGACGGCCTGGCGCATCCGCTCCTTGTTCACTTTCATCGTTTCGATCATCGGCGCGAACAGCTGCAGCGCCCCCTGCAGCGTGCGGACCGTATCGAACATGCCTTCCTTGTCTTCCTGCATATCCTTGTTGTAAGCGAGCGGCAGCGACTTGAGCACCGTCAACAGTCCCATCAGATGGCCGTATACGCGGCCCGTCTTGCCCCGCACCAGCTCCGGCACATCCGGATTTTTCTTCTGCGGCATAATGCTGCTGCCGGTACAGAAGGCGTCGTCGAGCTCGATAAACCGGAACTCCGTGCTCGACCAGAGCACCAGCTCCTCCGACAGTCGGGACAGATGCATCATAATGATCGACGCGGCGGACAGAAATTCAAGGATGAAATCGCGGTCGCTGACGGCGTCCAGACTGTTCTCGTATATCCGTTCGAAGCCGAGCTGCTGCGCCACGTAATGGCGATCGATCGGGAACGTCGTTCCCGCCAATGCGCCTGCGCCGAGCGGCAGCGTATTGATCCGCTTGTAGCTGTCCTGCAGGCGCTCGATGTCTCTGCCGAACATCGACACATATGCCATCAGATGATGCGCGAACAAAATCGGCTGCGCCCGCTGCAAATGCGTGTAACCGGGCACGATCGTATCCAGATTGCGCTTCGCCTGTCCGATCAGCGCCGACTGCAGCTTCTGCAGCAAATCGACGAATTCGACGACCCGCTTGCGCAAATAAAGATGCATATCCGTCGCCACCTGATCGTTCCGGCTGCGGCCGGTATGCAGCTTGCCGCCGACCGGGCCGATATCTTCGATCAGCGTCTTCTCGATATTCATATGGATGTCTTCGTCCGCCACGGAAAACTCGATCTCGCCGCGGCGGATTCGCTGGAGCGTCCGGTGCAGCCCTTCCTTGATCTTTTCGACGTCTTCCTGCGGCAGTATCCCCTGCTTGCCGAGCATGGAGACGTGCGCCAGACTCCCCTGTATATCCTCTTCGGCCAATTCCTTGTCGAACATAATGGAGGCCGTATATTCTTCCACCAGTTGGTCGGTTTTTTTCGTAAACCGGCCGCCCCACAGCTTGCTCACGTTTTCTTTCACTCCTTCATCCCCGCTGAACAGTCTGTCCGCCCTGTCCGCGACAAGGCGAAGGCGCACAAAGCATCGAACGGGAAAAATGGTCGCCTTGGCGCCAAGGAGCCCCGGCTCGGTTCGCCGGGGCCTGATTTCAGACGGTGAATTACCGATTCTTGCTTTGCTCGACTCCGGCCGACACTTTCAGCCGGAGCGCATGGAGCCGGATAAAGCCGGTCGCGTCGCCTTGATCGTAAGCCTTCGAAGGATCGGCCTCCATCGTGGCGATATCGGGATTGTACAGGCTGACCGGACTTTTGACGCCCGCGCCGATCACGTTGCCTTTATACAGCTTGAGGCGAACGACGCCCGTCACGTTCTTCTGGCTCTCGGTTACGAGCGCCTGCAGCGCCAGACGCTCCGGCGCAAACCAGAATCCGTTGTACACGAGTTGGCTGTATTTCGCAATCAGCGAGTCGCGCAAGTGCATGACCTCGCGATCCATCGTGAGCGACTCCATTTTGCGGTGAGCGACAAATAGAATGGTGCCGCCGGGCGTCTCGTATACGCCGCGGCTCTTCATGCCGACGAAGCGGTTCTCCACCATATCGACGCGGCCGATGCCGTGTTTGCCGCCCAGCTCGTTCAGCTTCTCCATGACGCCGAGCGGATGGAGCCGCTCGCCGTTGACCGCCACGCAGTTCCCTTTCTCGAACTCGAGTTCCACATACTCCGGCTGATCAGGCGCATCCTCCGGCGATACGCTCAAAATATACATGTCCTTGTTGGATTCGGCGCTGGCATCGAACCATGGGTCCTCCAGCAGGCCGCTCTCGAAGCTGATGTGCAGCAGATTGCGGTCCATCGAGTAGGGCTTCGCCGCGGTTGCCTGAACGGGAATGCCATGCTTCTCGGCATAAGCGATCATCTCCGCGCGTCCCGGGAATTGCTCGCGGAATGCCTCGATGCGCCACGGCGCGATAACGGCAATATCCGGCGCCAGAGCGGCGGCGGCCAATTCGAAACGCACCTGGTCGTTGCCTTTGCCGGTTGCGCCGTGCGCGATCGCCGTCGCTCCCTCGGCGCGGGCGATCTCCACCATCCGCTTCGCAATCAGCGGGCGGGCGATCGAGGTGCCGAGCAAATATTGCCCTTCATAGAGAGCTCCCGCCTGAAACATCGGAAAGATGAAGTCCCGTGCGAACTCTTCGCGCAGATCGTCGATATACACCTTGGAAGCGCCGGTCGCGAGCGCCTTCTCCTCAAGCCCTTCCAGTTCTTCCTTCTGTCCGATGTCAGCGGTAAACGCGATTATTTCCGCGTCGTACGTTTCCTTCAGCCATTTCAGAATGACCGACGTATCCAGACCGCCCGAATAGGCCAGCACAATTTTGTCTTTCGCCATAAGCTCTTTCTCCTCCGTCTTACATGATCGCGGCCATGATCGCCTTCTGCGCATGCAGCCGGTTCTCCGCCTGATCGAAAATAATGGAATTCGGCCCGTCGATAACGCTCTCGCTGACTTCCTCCCCGCGGTGCGCCGGCAAGCAGTGCATGAACAGATAATCTTTCTTCGCGTACCGGACAAGCTCGTCGTTTACCTGATAATTCGCAAAAGCGATCTCGCGTTCCTTCTGCTCCGCCTCGAAGCCCATGCTCGCCCATACGTCGGTATAGACGATATCCGCGTCGGCGATCGCCTCTTTCGGGTCGCGGCAGACATGGATATGGGCGCCGGTAGCGGCGGCGTTCTCCCGCGCTTGCTGGATGATGGATTCGTCCGGCTCGTAGCCTTCGGGCGTCGCCACCGACATATGCACGCCAAGCTTGGCCGCGCCCATCAGCAGCGAATGCACCATATTGTTGCCGTCGCCGATATAGGCCATTTTCAGCCCTTCCAGCCTTCCTTTATGCTCCAGAATCGTCTGGTAATCCGCCAGCGCCTGGCATGGATGCGACTGGTCGCTCAAGCCGTTGATGACCGGAATCGTCGCCGCGCGCGCCAGCTCGATCACCGTCCGGTGCGCATAGGTGCGGATCATGATGCCGTCCAGATAGCGCGACAGCGTCTGCGCCGTATCGCCGATCGTCTCGCCGCGGCCGATCTGCAGGTCGTTGCGGCTCAGGAACAGCGCCTGACCGCCCAACTGGTACATGCCGACCTCGAACGAAACACGGGTGCGGGTCGACGATTTCTCGAAAATCATGCCGAGCGTTTTGCCTTTCAGCAGATGATGGGGTTCGCCGGCCTTCTGTTTGCGCTTCAGTTCGATAGCCTTATCGATCAGATACCGTATCTCTTCCGGCCGGTAATCGGCCAAGGCCAGAAAATCGCGTCCTTTCAGGCTGGCCGCAATGTCATCCTTCACCAAATCTTGCATATTGCGCAATTCCCTCCTTCGGCTGGGGATTCTTCTCGTAATATTCTCCGAAAACACCTTTTATACTTGAGCCGTCCTGCCGGCAAAAAGGTTCGCCAGAATGCCGACCGCCTGATCGATCTCCTCGCGCGTTACGAGCAGGTTCGGCAGCAGACGCAACACATTCGGTCCCGCCGTGACAACGAGCAGCCCCTGTGTCTGCGCCTCCCTCACCAATTCGGCTACCGGCTGTACGCAGTCGATGCCGACAATCAGCCCCATGCCGCGGATCTCCTTCACAAGCGGATGACCGGCCAGTTTCTCCCGCAGCCGCTCCATCAGATAGCTTCCCATCTCCGCGGCGCGCTCCGGCACGCGCTCCTCCACCATCGTCTCCACCGTCGCCTTGACGGCGGCGGAGGCAAGCGGCGTGCCGCCGAACGTCGACGCGTGGCTGCCGGGCGGGAACGCTTCGCGCAGCTTCTCCTTGGCCAGCATGGCCCCGACCGGGAAGCCGCTGCCAAGACCTTTGGCCACGGTGAAAATATCCGGCTCGATCCCGTAGTGCTCATGCGCGAACAGCTTGCCGGTCCGTCCCATGCCGGTCTGCACCTCGTCGAGAATGAGCAGCAGACCGCGCTTGTCGCACAGCTCCCGCACAGCGCGCATAAACGCCGGATCGACAGGATGGATGCCGCCTTCGGCAAGCACCGGCTCCAGCATGACGGCGGCCGTCTTGTCGCTCACCGCCGCTTCCAGGCCGGCCATGTCGTGCAGCTCCACATACTTGAAACCGTCCGGCAGCGGCAGGAAGCCGTCCTTGACCTTGTCCTGCCCCGTCGCCGTCAACGTCGCCAAAGTACGGCCGTGGAACGATTGAACAAACGTCACGATTTCATAACGCCCGTTGCCCAGCACCTTCTGATGGTATCTTCTCGCCAGTTTGATGGCCGCCTCGTTTGCTTCCGCCCCCGAATTGCAGAAAAATACGGCATCGGCGCACGTATGGTCCGTCAGCGCCTTGGCCGCTTCCTCCTGCTTCGGAATGCGGAACAGGTTCGACACATGCCACAGCTGGTCCAACTGGTCGATCAGCGCCCGCTTGATCTTGTCCGGGGCGTGACCCAGGTTGGCGACCGCCAGGCCGCTCATGAAATCCAGATATTTGTTGCCTTGATCGTCCCATACCCAGCTTCCCTTTCCTTTGACAAGGGCGATCGGAAAGCGGGCGTATGTCGGAAACAGCGACTGTTCGCTCATATTCCGTTCCACCTTTCTCCTCAGACTTCAGTCTGCACGATGCGCGTACCGACGCCGCCTTCGAGAACCGCGCGGCGCAGAACGCCGGGGGCGCCGCCTTTGACGATGACGACTTCGCGCACCCGTCCCTGTATGCATTGAATGGCGGCGCGCACTTTCGGGATCATCCCGCCATAGATTTCACCGTTCTCGATCATCGCCTCGATATCCACCACGGTGACAGACGGCAGCACCCGCTGCTCGCCGTCCACCGTCTTCAGAATGCCGGGCACATCCGTGACGACTATCATCCGTTCCACGCCGAGATGCGAGGCGACGGCTCCCGCTGCGGTATCCGCATTGATATTGTAGCGCTGCCCGGCATCATCGATGCCGATCGGCGCGATGACCGGAATATAACCCATTGCCATGATCCCTTCGACAATGGCCGCGTTCACGTCCGTCACGTCGCCGACGAAGCCGATCTCCGCGCTGTTCGCAACCGGGCGGGCGCCGATCAGCTTGCCGTCCACGCCCGACAGGCCAAGCGCCCTGGCGCCGCTTTGCTGGATGCGGCGCACAATTTCCTTGTTGATGCGGCCGGCCAGCACCATCTCCACAACATCCAGCACGGCATCGCTCGTCTTGCGCAAACCGTTCACAAATTCCGTCTCGATGCCGAGCTTTGCCAACGTTTCCGATATGGCCGGGCCGCCTCCGTGCACGATAACCGGGCGGACGCCCGACTGCTGCAAGTCCCTTAGCTCCGCAAAGAATGAGTCCGGCAAGGCGGCCAACGTGCTGCCGCCGCATTTCATCACAAACCGTTGTTCCATCTGACCGTTTCCCCTTTTCTTCCCGCGCGCCGATCAGGTGCGGTAAGCGGCGTTAATGCGCACGTAATCGTACGTCAGATCGCAGCCCCAAGCGATCGCCTCGCCCGCGCCCATGTTCAGATTGACGGCGATGACGATCGTGTCGCCCTTCAAGTACGCGAGCGCCGCCTCCTCGTCGAACGGAATCGGACGCGACCGTTCGAGCGTAACAATATCGCCGATCCGAATATCGACCGCATCGGGGTCGATCGGCACGCCCGCGCGTCCCGCCGCCGCGATAATCCGGCCCCAGTTGGCGTCCGCACCGAATACGGCCGACTTGACAAGCGACGAGCCGACGATCGTCTTCGCGACGGCCCGCGCCGCGGCCTCGTCCGCCGCGCCGCTTACCCGCACCTCGATCAGCTTGGTCGCGCCTTCGCCGTCGCGGGCGATCGCCTTCGCCAACGTTTCGCAAATAAAACGGAACGCTGCGGCGAATTGCGCCCACTGCGGGTGGTCCTCCGTCAGCTCGCGGTTGCCCGCCAGGCCGCTGGCCATCGCTACAAGCATATCGTTCGTGCTCGTATCGCCGTCGACCGTAATCATGTTGAAGGTCCGATCCGTCGTCGTCCGCAGCAGGCGCTGCAGCGCTTCGGAACCGATCGCCGCATCCGTCGTGACGAAGCCGAGCATCGTCGCCATATTCGGATGAATCATGCCGGAGCCTTTGGCCGCGCCGGCCACATGGACGGTCCGGCCGTCGATTTCCAGCTTGACGCACCCTGTCTTCTCGACCAGGTCCGTCGTCAGTATCGCTTGTGAGAAGGCGTCCGCACCGGCACGGTCGGCCGACAGCGCAGCCGGAAGCTTCGCGATGCCGTCCAGCACGCGGTCCATCCGAAGCGGTTCCCCGATGACGCCGGTGGACGCCACCGCGATATCGCCGGCCGCCAGTCCCGCGGCTGCGGCGAACGAAGCTCGCATCTGGAACGCATCCTCTTCTCCCCGCTTGCCGGTACAAGCATTGGCATTGCCGCTATTGACAAGCACGGCGCGCAGGCGCCCGTCCCCGAGGCTGTCGCGCGTAACCTTGAGCGGCGCCGCCTGAACGAGATTCGTCGTATAGACGGCGGCCGCGGCCGCCGGCACTTCGCACACGATCGCGCCAAGATCGTGTCGGGTCGTCTTCTTCAATCCGCAGTGCAGTCCTCCGGCCCTGAATCCTTGCGGTGTTGTAATCGAACCGTCCGGCACGACGGTATACGGTGCAGCAGTCCCCTGTACCATCTGAATCGTTTCTCCTTCGCCATGAATATAGACGTGCCGCGCTCGGCCGGCAAACTTCCGGACCGCCGCCGCTTCGATCGGCCTTGTATCTTACGGATAGGCCGGAATAAAATTCAGGCCGAGCGTTTCGTCCCAGCCCATGGACAGGTTCAGGTTCTGAATGGCCTGGCCGGCCGCTCCCTTGACCAGATTGTCGATCACCGAAACGATCGTCACTCTGCCGGTCCGTTCGTCGACCGCGAACCCGATATCGCAATAATTCGAGCCCCATACTTCCTTCGTCGCCGGCAGGACGCCTTCCGGACGGACCCGGACGAAGCGCCGCCCCTCGTAATAACGGCGGTACAGCTCGATGAAATCTGCGGTCTTCAGCCCTTCCCGTACCGTCGCGTACATCGTGCTCATAATACCGCGAGTCATCGGCACAAGATGCGTCGTAAAGGTCGTCACGACCGGACGGCCGGCCGTATCGGACAGCACCTGCTCGATTTCCGGAATATGCTGATGCTTGTTCACTTTATAAGCTTTGAAGTTTTCGTTCAGTTCCGAATAATGAGTGCCGAGACTCGCGCCGCGCCCGGCTCCGGATACGCCCGACTTGGCATCGATAATAATTGTCGCCGGGTCGATATAGCCTTCAGCTACCGCAGGCAGCAGACCGAGCAGCGTCGCCGTCGGATAACAGCCCGGATTGGAAATGAGACGGGCTCCCCGCACCCTGTCTCCGTAAATTTCGGCCAGGCCGTATACCGCTTCGGCCAAATACCGCGCGTCGGCCGGTTCCTTCTTGTACCATTCGCGGTAAACCTCCGCCGAGCGAAGCCGGTAATCGCCGGACAAATCGATAACGTTCAAACCCTTCTTCAGCAGTTCCGGCGCCAGCTTTGCCGCTACGCCCGCCGGCGTAGCCGTAAACACGACGTCGGCCTTGGCCCGGATCGCCGCCGCGTCGACGCCGTCCAGCGTGTCGGCGCGAATGTCGGTTAAATGCGGATAGCCCTCCGCAATCGAGGAGCCGGCGCTGGACGACGATACGACCGACGTCACTTCGGCGTTCGGATGCGACGCCAACAGACGAATCAGCTCGACGCCTCCGTAGCCGGTCGAGCCGATAATCGCCACCTTCACCTTGGAACTCATGGGTCCGTCTCTCCTATCTTATATTCCTAACTATCTAATTGTACATGATCCGAATGACAGTGGAAATACCCGCCGGTTTTCGTATTATTATACACTCGCATTAATATAAATACAATGCTCGAATGTCTGGTAAATCAAAAAGAGTTCCACACCTGTCGATCGAATCGATCAAGTGTCGGAACTCTTTGTCCGGCCGTTTGTTCCGGTTGCCGCCGCATGGCGCGGCGCCTATTCCTTCCGGATCTGGCTGCGCAAGTAAGCGTCGATGAACAGGTCCAGATCGCCGTCCATCACCGCGCCGACGTTGCCCGTTTCCACGGAGGTCCGATGATCCTTCACCATGCTGTACGGATGGAACACATAAGAGCGGATCTGGCTTCCCCAGGCAATGTCCTGCTGCTCTCCGCGAATTTCCGCCAGCTCGCGCTGCTGTTCCTCGATCTTCCGCTCGTACAGCTTGGAACGCAGCATGTTCATGGCCCGTTCCCGGTTTTGAATCTGGGAACGCTCCGTCTGGCAGGCCACAACGATGCCCGTCGGAATATGCGTAATCCGGATCGCCGACTCCGTCTTGTTGACGTGCTGGCCGCCCGCGCCGCTGGAACGGTACGTATCGATTTTCAGGTCTTCGGGACGAATCTCGATCTCGATGCTGTCGTCGATTTCCGGCACGACGTCGCAGGATACGAACGAGGTATGACGGCGTCCGGAAGCATCGAACGGGGAAATCCGCACCAGCCGATGCACGCCCTTCTCGGCTTTCAGATAACCGTAGGCGTTGTACCCTTTAATCAGAAGGGAGACGCTCTTGATGCCGGCCTCGTCGCCCGGAAGATAGTCGAGCACTTCGACCTTGAAGCCCCGCTTCTCCGCCCAGCGCGTATACATTCGGTAGAGCATCTGGGCCCAGTCCTGGGATTCGGTGCCGCCCGCGCCGGGATGCAGCTCCAGGATGGCGTTGAGCTTGTCGTACGGCTGGTTGAGCAGCAGCTGCAGCTCGAATTCGCCGACCTTCCGGACAAGCTCCGCAACGCCTTGCGCAAGCTCCTCCTCCAGCGATTCGTCGCCTTCCTCTTCCGCCAGCTCCAGCATCGCCTGCAGGTCCTCCTGTTCGGCGACCAGCTTCTCGTATTGCTCGACGACGGACTTGATGCCGTTCAGCTCGGAAATCAGGCTCTGCGCCCGCTCGTTGTCGTCCCAAAAATCGGGCGCGGACATTTTTACTTCATAGTTCGCGATCATTTCACGCTTCAGATCTAAGTCAAAGAGACCCCCTGAGATCTTGGAGCCGCTTAGCCATTTCGCGCAAATCTTGCTTTACCGCAACGTCGATCATAGCTTTGCTTCACCTCAAATTTGTAGTTGCCCGGCTGACTTGCCGATTTACTTCCCGTGGCAAAATTTATATTTCTTGCCGCTGCCGCATGGGCACGGATCGTTGCGCCCGATACGCTCTTCGCGCTTCACCGGACGCTTCTGCTTCGGTTCGCTGCTGCCGCCGGATTCCGTCTGCCCCTTGGCGACCTCTTGACGCTCCAGATTGTGCTCGACATGGGCTTTCATGATATACTTCGCGACTTCTTCCTGGATATGCGCAATCATCTCCTGGAACATTTCGAAGCCTTCAATCTGGTACTCCCGCAGCGGATCGGTGCCGCCGTATGCGCGCAGATGAATGCCCTGACGCAGCTGGTCCATGGCGTCGATATGGTCCATCCATTTGCTGTCGACCGCCCGAAGCACGACAACCTTCTCGAATTCCCGCATCGTCTCCGGTCCGATCTCCTGCTCGCGGCGATCGTACAGCTCGACGACCTTGTCGTAGAGATAGTCGACGATCTCGTCCTTCTCTTTGCCCCACAGGTCGTCCTTCGTCAAGGTTCCCTCCTGGAGGAAGGTGGCATGGGCGTAATCGACGATGGCCTGCAAATCCCACTCTTCGGGAATATCCTCTGCCGTATGCGCTTCGACGATCCGTTCGATAACCGGCTTGATCATCTCCAGCACGATCTCGCGAATGTTGTCCGAACCGAGCACTTCGCGGCGCTGCTTGTAAATGATCTCCCGCTGCTGGTTCATGACGTCGTCATATTGCAGGACGATTTTCCGCGTATCGAAGTTGCTGCCCTCTACACGCTTCTGCGCCGATTCGATCGCCCGGGTAATGAGCTTGCTCTCGATCGGCTCGTCTTCGCTGAAACCGAGCCGATCCATCATCCCCATAATATTCTCGGAACCGAAGCGGCGCATCAGTTCGTCTTCCAGCGACAAATAAAATTGCGAGGAGCCGGGGTCGCCCTGACGTCCCGCCCGGCCGCGCAGCTGGTTGTCGATCCGGCGGCTCTCATGCCGTTCCGTCCCGATAATATGCAAGCCGCCAAGCTCGGCTACGCCTTCTCCGAGCAAAATATCCGTACCGCGGCCGGCCATATTCGTCGCAATCGTGACGGCGCCGGGTTGTCCGGCCCGCGAAATGATTTCCGCTTCTTCGGCATGATACTTCGCGTTCAGCACTTTGTGGGGAATACCGCGCCGCTTCAGCATTTCCGAGAGCTTCTCGGAGTTCTCGATCGAGACGGTGCCGACCAGAACGGGCTGATTGTTCTGATGGCGCCGGACGATTTCCTCCACCACCGCCTTGAACTTGCCCTGCTCCGTCTTATAGACAACATCCGGCAAGTCCTGGCGGATCATCTGGCGGTTCGTCGGAATTTGCACGACATCCAGCCCGTAAATTTTCTTGAACTCTTCTTCCTCGGTTTTGGCCGTACCGGTCATCCCCGCCAGCTTGCGGTACATCCGGAAGTAGTTCTGGAAGGTAATCGTCGCCAGCGTCATGCTTTCGTTCTGGACTTTGAGACCTTCCTTCGCCTCGATCGCCTGATGGAGACCGTCGCTGTAACGGCGGCCGGACATGAGGCGGCCGGTAAATTCGTCGACGATGACGACTTCGTCGTTCTGCACGACATAATCGACGTCGCGTTTCATAATGGCATGCGCCTTCAGCGCCTGCTGGATATGATGGTTTAACAGGACGTGAGCGTGGTCGAACAGATTGTCGATACCGAACGCCCGCTCCGCTTTCTCCACGCCGGCTTCCGTCAGCACCGCATTGCGCAGCTTGACATCGATCGTATAGTCTTCTTCCGGCTTCAGACGGCTCACGAACCGGTCTGCCGCATAATACAGCTCCGTCGACTTGGCGGCTTGTCCGGAAATGATGAGCGGCGTCCGCGCTTCGTCGATGAGAATGGAATCCACTTCGTCAATGATGGCGTAATAAAGCGGCCGCTGGACCATTTGCTCCTTGTAAAGCACCATGTTGTCGCGGAGGTAATCGAAACCGAATTCATTGTTCGTACCGTACGTAATATCGCATGCGTATGCCCGCTGCTTCTCCTCGTGCGAAAGCCCGTGCAGGTTGCAGCCGACCGTCAGTCCGAGAAACTCGTACAGCTTGCCCATCTGCTGGCTGTCGCGCTGGGCAAGGTAGTCGTTAACCGTTACGACGTGGACGCCTTTGCCGAGCAGCGCATTCAGATAGACGGGGAGCGTCGCCACCAGAGTCTTGCCCTCGCCGGTTTTCATTTCGGCAATTTTGCCGTCGTGAAGAACCATCCCGCCGATCAGCTGCACGTCAAAATGGCGCATGCCCAGTGCGCGCTTCGACCCTTCGCGCACGGTCGCGAATGCTTCGGGGAGCAATTCGTCAAGCGTTTCGCCTTTTTCGATACGGGATTTGAACTCCTCGGTTTTCGCCCGCAGCGCGTCGTCGGAAAGCGCCGCGAACGTCGGCTCCATCGCGTTGATCTTCTCCACGGTCTTCATGAGCCGTTTGACCTCGCGCTCGTTGGCATCGCCGAATATCTTCTTTACAAGTCCGAGCATGGTCTTCCCCTTTCGTCAAACACGTTTAGTTTAAATTGTAACAGTTTGCTATCTTTGCCGCAACGAGAGGCGGCTGTTTTCCAGTATAAGACGGGAGACGGCCGCGAAAGGTTGCCGGCCTGCGAAACAAGTAAAGCCCCTTCTCCGAAAGGGAGAAAGGGCGCAATCTCTATTCGCGGGTACATCAGGTTAAAGTTAAGTATCAGCCTTGTTCGATCAATCCGTATGTGCCATCGTTTCGCTTATAGACGACATTGACTTCCTGCGTATCGATGTTGGAAAACACGAAGAAATTATGTCCGACCAAATTCATCTGAAGTATCGCTTCTTCGACGTCCATCGGTTTGAGCGTGAACCGCTTGGTCCGGACAACCTTGAGATCGTCCTCCTCCTCCTCGTCTACAACTCGGACAGCCGAACCTTCCTCCCGGAAAGACGTCCGGATGCTGCCTCCGTCCTGACGAAGTTTGCGGTTCAATTTCGTTTTATGCTTGCGGATCTGGCGTTCCAGTTTGTCCACCACGAGGTCGACCGAAGCATACATATCGTCGGATTTTTCTTCCGCTCTGAGCATAAGGCCCGGCAGCGGAATCGTCACTTCGACGGCGTGCTTGTTTCGGGTGACCGACATCGTGACGGTCGTTTCGGAGGTAATCGGTGCTTCAAAATACTTTTCCAGGCGGCTGAGCTTCTTCTCGACGTGTTCGCGCAATGCGTCCGTCACTTGAAGGTTTTGACCTCGAACAATGTATTTCATGGGGCACTCCTCCTTTACTTAACCTTATTATATCATATGCGAAAGCCCGATTCAAAAACATCGGCATATAATATGTGAATTTTCTGATAATTATATTTCGGGCCTTGTATGGTCTGAAACCTGACAACCCTCCGATCGGTATGTATCGTATGGCCGTACCTTTACAACGGAGGAGTGTGATTCATCCCATGAGATCGATAAAGCTTGTCTTCGGACTTCTGCTTGCCAGTGTCTGGCTGGCCGGCTGTTCCCTGTGGGAGAGCGTGGACCGTTACCCCGAAAGCCCAGCGACTTTTCACTTTCGCTAGATCCGGGACATTTGGTATCGATACGATGAACAATGCTGCAAAAGTGCAGCTTTTTCGGGCGTAGATGGTCAAAACGGGTCAAATTGCTGCGATAATGCAGTTTTTTCGATCCGTTCAAGCCAATCAAGCGGGGGATGCCAAAAATTTACTGTATTTTTGCAAAATTTTGCGCCATAGTCATCTATTCGGGGCCAAATTCCTGCACTTTTGCAGGCTTCTCGCCGAAGCAATCTGCCGGGAGACCGGGGCGTTGATGACGGGGCGCACCGACGGACGGGGACGATTTGACGGAAAGCGCGCGGACGGTTATTTACAGGCAATTTAGAAAGTGAATTTTATACTTTTCTGAAGTCGTAAAAAAATCCACAACCGCACGGGTTATAGCTCACGATCATTCTCCTTTTTTATGAGCTGATTTTCGTCATCCGCGCGGCTTTGTAACGCATATTTCCGGTTGCAGCATACAATATGGCCGCGGCGGCGCAGAGGACAAACAAAATGAGATACAAGAAAGGCGTCCCCATCCAGTCCACCAACGCGCCGCCGGCGGCATTGCCGATAATTCCCCCCAGACTTCCGGTTATGGCGGCATACACCAATTGAAAGGTCGCCTTGGTTCCATTCGAGGCGAAACGCTCAACGATTTCAACGGCAACGGCGGTCACGAAGGCATAGGCAAGACCATCCAGCAATTGCAAAGCCAGCGTCAGAAACACGTGATGGAACGAGAAAAGCAGCAGGCACCGGATCGCATAAGCCGCCGCTCCGATGCAGAGCACGGCATAGTTCCCGATTTTCCCGCTCAGCTTCGCGGCGAACCAAAACATGGGCACTTCCACCATGGCGGCAATGGCCGCAGCCGTGCCGACCCACGTTTTGTCAAAGCCCATTTCCACGAAATAGATCGGCAGAAACGTGCTGTTGCCGGCCATGGACATGACCACAAGCAGGGAAATGCCCGAGAATATCATGAACCGCCGGTTGCGGATCACTTCTCTGGCTTGCTCGAAAACGGTGATCCGCGGAACGGAAGCTTTGGTTTTCGGAAATTGAAACAAACAGAGAAAAACGAGCATGCTGACGGCCACAAAATAAAAAAACAGGTTTTCGTAACCGTGTTTCTCAAAAAGAAAACCGGTAAAAAAAGCGCCCAGCGAATAGCTCAGCGCCCCCCACAGCCGGATGTTGCCGAACGGATATCCTTTTCGGGAACCGATGTCGACCGCAATCGCATCGCTCAGCGGAGCGGCTGACGTATGAAACCACGCGAAGATCACGGACAGGGCCAGCATGGCCGTGAAGCTGTCCAAATAATAAAAGCCAAGCGAAAGGAGGGGGGCGGCGAGAACGGAAACCATCAAAACAACTCGGGGGTCTCTCATTCGGTCGTTCACGATCCCCATGAGCGGCTGGGAGATCAGGCTCACAAACGCCCAAATCGACATGATCAGCCCGATCTCCGTATTGCTGAGCCCTCTTTCGCTGAAATAAAGGCTGATATACGGATAAAAGCAAGATACGGCCAAATAAAACAAAAAGTAATAGGATGCGAGAGTTTTCAATGCGGATGTCTCCCGGGTTTCTATGATCGGCGCGGAACGCCGCCCGAAATGTTAGAAGTTGTCAACGGACCAAAATACAAAAGGACGTTCCGGAAACAGCGCGCGGACATACTCGCCGCCTTTCGCCTTCCGGTTCTCCCATGCATCCGCCCCTTTCAGCAGCAGCGTAAGCCATTCGTCATCCCGGAAGACGAATTCCGTTTGATAGGTGACCGAATCGGTCACCGTCAGCGCTTCGACCGTTCCCTCGCCCACGCGGACAAGCGCTTGTTCCCCGCCGACGGTAAAGAGCAGCGAGACGGGCAGTTGAATGCCTTCCTTCCCGCCGTTTTGCCCGATTCGGAGCGCGAGTTCGGAAGAAATTTTGGCGAGCGTCCCCGGAAAGTTGATTGATTTCCACATATGTCCCGTGGATGCGCCGATGCCGGCTCCGCTTCTCTGCAGATAGTCGTACAGCGCGCTGCCGGCAGGCAGCGCCGCCCGTACGGTTTCGGCGGCCTGTTCCTTCGCCGCCGCATCCGACAGCAAAGCCTCGGCCGCTTGTTCTTCTCCCGTCCTGTACCCGCAGTCCGCGACGTGCAGCACGGAGTCCTTCGTTGTCTTGTATCTCAAATACGCGACGATGTTTCCGTTGTTCTCCGCAACTAGAAAGTGGTCAGGCCGCACCGCTTTCCATTCCGTTTGTCCAAGCCAATACGCTTTCGTGCGCACCATCGGTCCGATGGTTCCGGCATTCGTTTCCTCGTAAATTTCCATGACTTGATCCAAGTCCCCGGCTTCAAAAGCGCGGATTCTGTATGCCCCCGCGATTTCGGTTCGTTTCAGCGCTGTTCGGGCTGCGGTTATCGTCGGGTGAGAAAGGGTATGCCAGCCGATTTTCTCATAGAACGGATTGATGCCGGTCATGAGCAGCGACAGATCGTAGCCCTGCGCTTTCATATATGCGCTCTGCAAACGCAGGATGCTTTGCGCGAGCCCGCGTTTCCGGAACTCCGGTCTCGTGGCGACGTTGCCGATTCCGCCTACCCGAAGCTCGGCCGTCCCCCACTTCATCCAAAATGGAAAAATTTGAGCAGCCGCAGCCATCGTTCCGTCCACCCATGCCAGCCATGTGGTGTCCAGCGAATAAGCGGCGTCATAAACGAGACGATCGCGAAAAAAAGCCCGGTCTTCGGGAAAAACGTCGGCCCATAGATCGCAAGCTTGCTCAAATTCATCCCGGTTCTTTGCCTGTCGTACCTCGATCATTTCCAATTTTTTTCGTCCCTTTCCGCTTATATAACCGTTAATACCACTCCGACGAAACGGCGTTCATCTATTCCTTCACTCCGCCGGCCGTGAGCCCGCCCACGATATAACGGTACAAGAAGAGTGAAATGACAACCGGAGGCAAGGATGCGACCAATCCGCCCGCCGTCATCAACCCCCAATTCAGGCTGTGCTTTCCGATAAAATCGCGTATGGCGACGGGCAGCGTTTTAGAAGCTTCAGTTTGCGTGAACACGCTGGCAAACAAATATTCGTCCCACGCCCCCAACATGGTGAAGATGGCGGTTGCGGCGATACCCGGCATCGACAGCGGAAGGATGACGCGGAACATGGAGCCAAGGCGTCCGTTCCCGTCCACAAAAGCGGCTTCCTCCAATTCTTTGGAGATCGTTTGGAAGTAGCCGGCCAGCAGCCAGACCGCAAAGGGAAGCGAAAATGACGTGTACGCGACGATCAAAGACGTGACGGAGTCGAGCAACGGAGGCGTCCGGAACTCCAGTCCCGTAAACGGAATGCTGAACGAAATTCCTTCCCGCATCATGATATACATCGGAATGACAATGCTGATCGAGGGCAGCAGCTGCATCGCCAAAATCGCAAACAGCATCGTGTTCCGAAACGGGAATCGGATCTTGGCCAGCGCATAGGCCGCAAAAATGCCGACGCCGACCGTGATCAGCGTCGTCCACAGTGCGGTGACGACACTGTTCTGAATTGCGCTGAGGAAGTCGGAAGCCGTCGGCCCCGTAAAAAGCTCCACATAGTTATCGAAAGTGGGGGAACGGGGAATCAGCCGGCGGCTTAAAAACTCGGTTTGCGGGCTGATTGACGTAAAGAACATATAGAGAAATGGAGCCAGCGTAAATATCGCCAAAAGGATGAGCCCGATCCACAAGTAAAACGGCGGGATCAGCTCGTGGCTGGCCGCCCGGAACAGCTTCGACTTCACGCTGGCTTTATGCCGGACCGGGACGGTTGTGACTGCCCTGTTGGTTTCCAAGTTCGTTCCCCTCCTTTAATGCGATTCTGCGTTTTTCTTGATCAGCCGGAAATATATGACAATCAGGATGAGAATCACCAGGGTCGAAATCCACGCCATCGCCGACGCTCTTCCCAGATAGAAGTACCGGAAAGCATAGTTATTGGTCAGGAATGTGACCGACGTAGTCGGATTGTTGGTAAAGACGGTCAGAATGTCATACACCCGGAAAGCGCCAAGGAAGCGAAGCACGACCGCAACCATCATCGCCGGCATCAGCTGGGGGAGGGTAATATGCCAGAGCTTCTTCCAAAATCCCGCGCCGTCGATGACGGACGCTTCATAAAGCGAAGAAGGAACGGATTGCAGCCCCGCCAGCAGCAGCAGCGTCATATACGGCGTCATTTTCCAGATGTCCGCGATGGCGGCAAACGTTACGATTTGGAAGGAGCTCGCCAGCCAAACCGGGTTTGCGTCCTTGCTGAGCAGGCCGAAATCCTGCAAAATAATGGTCATCGCGCCGTAACCCGGCTGATAGATCCAGTTCCACAACAGCCCGTTGACCAGCGTCAGCATGGCCCAGGGAATGATGATCATTCCCCGGAATAACGTCCGGCCGCGAAACGTTTGATTCAGAAGCAGGGCGCTGAAAAATCCGAGCACCAGCTCCGCTCCGACCGTGAATACGGTGAAATAGACCGTATTCCCCATGGCTTCCCAAAAGTCGCTTTGCTGAAAAATCTGGTTGTAATTTCGCAATCCGACAAACTCGATTGCGGAACCGTCCATCAGATTGTACTTATAAAAACTCCACACCCAAGCCTGGAAGATGGGATAGAGAAATGTGCGCGCCAAAATATAAATTGCAGGGAGCAGAAGCACAGCAGCCAAAAGCAAGTCCTTGCGGCCTCTGGGTGATATTCGCAGCTTCGAAGCGACTGTTCTTTTCTCGGTTTTTGCCATCGTACCGCCTCCGATCCGGTTCCAAATGAATTTTGCAGAAAGGCAAAGAAAAAGCGGCTAGAATGGCTAACCGCTTCTTCTTTTGTTTCAACCGCGATTCTTGCCGAAATCTAGGAGATCAATTGGCGGATTATTGCGCTTGCGCGATCGCTTCCGCGATTCCTTTCGCCGCGTCATCCAGCGCGGTTTGCGGATCTTTATTCAGCGTCAATGCTTTGAAGACTTCTCCGGTCAGGATGTCCGACCATTCCACGTAAGCCGGACCGTTGGGACGGTTCTCGCCGTATTTGAATTGTTCCATGATTTTCTCGATCGTGTTGGTCTTATCGGCCGCGATCACTTCCGGATCTTCATAGATTTCCTGAATCGACGGATACATGCCGCGCTCGGTAAGGTTCGGTTCCTGGAATGCGCGGGAACTCATCCACTTCAAGAATGCCAATGCAGCTTGTTTATGCTGGCTGGTCTTCATGATGCCGATTCCTTCGGAACCCGTTACCGCAACGGACACAATATCTCCTTCGCCCGGAAGCAGTCCTACATCCGTTTGATCGACGACTTGAGACTGGGACGGATCGTTCAAACTCGGGTACATGCCTTCCCAGTTGGACATCATCGCGATTTTTCCCGCCGCGAACGCTTCCTTCACTTCGTTCTCGCTCCACTGCAAGCTTGCGGGGTCGACGGTTTTGTCGGTCTGCAGAATATCGACCATGTACTGCAGCGCTTTAACCGCGCCTTCGCTGTTGACGTTCAACGTGCCGTCCTTATTGAAGAAATAGCCGCCGAAGGCGTACACCATACCCACGAAATCGCACATCAGGCTTTCCGCTTGCTTCCAGGACCAGCCGGAAGCGTAAACGCCGTTCTTGGTCAGCGCTTTGGACATTTCGCGGAATTCCGTCCACGTTTTCGGCGGCGCGTCGAAGCCCGCCTCGCTGAGCAGTTTTTTGTTCCAATAAAAGTGCTTGGTGCTTGAGAAATAAGGCATCGAAGAGAGCCGGCCGTTGTACATGACGGAATTCAGAGAGGACGGGGTAAAGTTGTCCAGATAATCGGCCGGCACGACATCGGTCAAATCTTCGACGATGTTTCCTTCCAGAAATTGTCCCGCCCAGATCGTATCCACTTCGACCAGGTCGATCTCGGAGGAATTGGAGAGAGCGGCCGTCGTAATTCTGGGATAGAGGGAGTTATAATCGGTGCCAATGACATTCAGCTTGATTCCGGTGTCTTCCGTGAATTTGCTCATGAGCTTGGCCGCGGTGCCGTCAGGGTCGGCCACGAGGATGGTGATTTCCTCGCCTTTCAGTCCGGGATCGTCGGTCTTGCTCCAATCCAGTCCGTTCAGGTCAAGCGTACTGCCGCCGCTGCTGCCGCTGCTGGACGGCGAAGGGCTTTCGCTTTCAGCCGCTTGCTTGGGAGCGGGACTGCAGGCAACGATCACAACAAGAAAAGCCAACGCAGCAACCAACACTTTAGCGAAACCGATTCCTTTACGCATCTTGCATCTTGCCCCTCCTTAGGAATGAAAACTCTGAAAATTTGTAATTATAAATCACCTAAAATATACAAGTTGTCATTATAAGTTGTCAATTATATTGTTAATTTTATGTTATGTCTATGTCACTTAAACTTAGTTTTCATGTCATTTGTATGCGGTTTATTTATGAATACTACTTTTTTGCGGCAAAATGAGCTATGCTGATAGCACAAAGGAACGGGAGGTTTCGCGACTTGACTTTGGCCAAAAGCTTGCCGCTCTATTCGCAAGTCAAAGAGAAGCTGCTGGAAGCGATCCGCACGGGAGTCTATGCCCCCGGGGACAAACTCCCTACCGAGCAAGAGCTTTGCGACCGGTATCAAGTCAGCCGCACGACGGTTCGCCTGGCCCTCCAGCAGTTGGAATTCGAAGGGCGGATCACCAAAATTCAAGGCAAAGGGACTTTTGTCCAAAAAGGGAAAATTCCCCATTACACGCTCGGACCCATCGTGAGTTTTTCCGACCAAATGCAAGCGCTCGGCAAGCAGTCGGAAAGCAGAATTCTGGAGGCCGCCGTCATCTCGTCCGATCAAGCGCTCGAAGAAATTTTGGGCATCCCGGAAAAGTCGCCCGTGACGAAGTTTGTCCGGCTTCGATTCGCCGATCATGAACCCGTATCTTACGAAGTTTGTTATATTCCCTGGCAAATTGCGCCGGGGCTTTCCGGGAAGAACTTGACCGGATCGCTGTTCAAGCTGCTGAAGGAAGAGTACAATTTGCAAGTCTATCGTTCCGTGGATCGGCTGGAACCGGTCATTATCGGCCATGACGTCGCGGAAATCCTGCAAGCTGAACCGGGATCGCCCGCATTTCAGATCAAAACCGTCTCTTATATCAAAGACGGTACGCCGGTGGAATACAGCATCGGCGTATTCCGGTCCGACTTGGCCAATTTTATTGTTGAAAGAAGGAACAACCTGTAACGGGAACTCGCACGATGCATCTACCCGGACTGCAAGGCCAAATATACGGCTCCCGCCGCTCCCGCTTCACCCCCCAGATGCGCCGGGACAATGACGACCGGATTGGGCGACAGCCGTTCCGATTGCGTCCGCAGCAGATCCAGAAGATAGGAGCCGGAATCCGCCACCCCGCCGCCGATGACAATCAAATCGGGATTTAACAAAGAAGCGGCGTTTGCAATCGCCATCGCCAAATGCCGGATCGGCTGACGCAAGATCTCCCTGGCCAACGCATCTCCTTCCTCCGCTGCCCGGAACACTTGATCCGCCCGTACATTCTCCGCCGTCGCCCCGTAACGGTCCTTCAGCAGCGTCGGGCCGTCGTGTGCCGACAGCGCCTGCCTGGCCCTGGCCGCAATGCCGGCGCCGCCCGCCAGGCGCTCCAGGCTGCCGTAAGCGCGGTAATCCTGCTCGAAATCGTCGGCGAAATCATCGTTCAACATGAAATAGCCGATTTCGCCGGCAGCATAATTGCCGCCGCGCACCATGGCGCCGTCCGACATGAATGCGCTTCCGATTCCGGTTCCGATCGCCATCATGAAGAAATCGCGGGTGCCTTGCGCCGCGCCCATCCACCATTCGCCGAACGCCGACAGCTTCACGTCGTTCTCGACGAACACCGGACATTCGAAGTGGCGGCGCAAGCCCGCCCGGACGTCGACTTTGCCCCAGCCGAGCACCGTGCAGTTATCGGCTGTGCCTTGGCGATAATCGACCACCCCGGGAAGGCCGATCCCGATCCCCGCAAGCGCCGTGCGATTCGCGCCGAGGCCCGCCAGACTCTCGTCCAGTTGCCCGGCCAGAAGCGCGAACAGCTCTTCCGGCGCCGGCATGGAAGGTGTCGGCAGCCTCCGTTTTTCGATGATGGCCCCCGTATCGTCGGCCAAAAACATCAGGATCTTGGTGCCCCCGATATCGAATCCCGCCGCATAACGCTTCTTCGTATCGCTCATGTCCGCCGCACCCCATCTGCCTCAAAGGCGGTTATCGGATCCGGACCGCAGCCTGCTGTCTGACCGATTCATAGCCGTACAGCGCCGTCTCCATGGCCCGCAGCCCGTCCAGCCCGCTGATGGACGGCTCTTTTCCCTCGCGTACGCTGTTTATGAAATCGCTCACGAGCAGCAAGTCGGTGTCCTCGCCCCAGCCCTCGTATTTGTACCCGTTGTCGTCCGAATACACGTGCAGACGCTGCGCCGTCGCGTCGACGGAGATCGTGCCGTCCGTCCCGATGAATTCCATCGTGACGTCTCCCCAGGTCGGGAACGTCTTGTTGCGCGACCAGCTGAAATCCAGCGTGGCGAATACGCCGTTGTCGAATTCCATGGAAATGATGCCGCAATCGTCGATCCCGTAATCCGAGAACCTGCTGTCCGCTTCGGCGTATACCTCGCGCACCTCCGCGTTCATGATCCAGCGCATGAGATCGACGACGTGAACGGTGTGATCGATCATGGCTCCGCCGCCTGAGAGTTCCTTCTGGACGAACCAGCCGCCGGGGTTCGTGCCCCGATTGGTGCCTTTGATCGCTACAATCCGTCCGATCTTCCCCTCGTCGATCAACTGCTTGGCGCGAACCACGGAGGCGTTGAATCGGACGGGAAACGCGATCTGCAGAATCACGCCGTTATCGCGGCAGATCCGGATCATTTCCTCCGCTTGCTCAACGGATGTAGAAATCGGCTTTTCGCAAAGGATATGCTTGCCGGCCCGGGCTGCCGCAACAACATGGCCGTGATGCTTGGCGTTTTCCGAAGTGACGATGACCGCGTCCACCGCTTGCAGCAGTTCCTGGGTGCTGCCGTAAAAAGCGGTGCCGTACCGCTCAGCCGCCCGCCTGCCGCGATCCGCGTTGTCGTCGGTAATGCCCGCGAAGGCGGCGCCCTCGATATGCGCGAGCGCATCTGCGTAGCCGTAAGCGTGCATGTGCGCGAAGCTGATGATTCCGACCTTCATCGCCGCACCTCCGTCCGATTGTTGTACACGGGCTGCCCCGTTCTCAAAGATTCCGCCGCCATCAGCGCGATATCCACCGCCGCCAAAGCGTCCTCCGCGGTAACAAGGGGCTCTCGCCCGGTCTCCATGCAATCGATGAAATGGCGAAGCTCCCGGTAATAGGGATTCCGGTGAAGCGGGCTTTCCGGAACCGATACGCCCTGCGCTCCCTGGCGGCCGCCGCGGGTATGGACGACCAGCGGTTTGTCTTTGCCGCTGTCGTAATCGATGATGCCGCTTCTTCCCGCGATTTCGAACCGCATGGTGAACGCTTCATGGGCCCAGGAGCCTTCCACATGAGCGATGACGCCGCTGCGGAAGCGGAGGGTCACCAGGGAGTAATCCATCCTGCTAAGCTCGCGCCCCCTCAGACCTTTGGCATATACACGCTCCACCTCGCCGAAGCACCAGCGCAGGAAATCGAAATCGTGAATGATCAGATCGAGCAGCGTTCCCCCGCTCTTGGACAGATCGGCATACCAGTCATTCCAGGCGTTCGGGAACGGACCGACCCGGGAGGTTCGCACGACGCCCGCCTCCCCGATCGCGCCCGCTTCCACCAGAGCCTTGGCCCGCTCATATTCCGGGAAGAAACGGAGGACGTGGCCCACGTAAAGGCGGACGCCGTGCTGCCGGCATGCTTCCATGATCGCCAGGGCGGACTCCCGGCTGCCGGCCAGCGGCTTTTCGCAAATAATATCCTTCTTGTCCGCCGCCGCTTTCAAACAATAGGTTTCATGCAAAAAAGTCGGAACGCACACATCCACCACATCGATCCGTTCGAGCGCCGCCGCCGCTTCCTCGTAACTGGCAAAGACTCGCGCGCCGAGCGGGCCCGCGACCGCTTCCGCCTGATCCCTGCGGATATCGACGATCCCCGCGACGCGCACATCCGGCATGGCGCCGTATGCAGCCGCATGGGTGCTCCCCATCGTGCCCGCCCCAATCAACAAAACATGACGCATAGCCCTGCTCCTCTCATTCAAGAATCCGCAATCTCCGAAGCCGCTTCTCGATCCAGGTACAGATAGCCGTTCGCGTGCAATTGCAGGATGCTCCCCGGAACGCGGTTCGTCGGTTCTCCCCGGACCACTTCTTTGACGATGGCCGCTTTTTTCACCCCGCTGGCAGCAAGCAGGACGGTTTCCGCTTCCAGCAGATGCTTCATGCCCAGGGTAATCCCCTTGTCCAATTTCGTCGGCTTCGCGAAATACTTCTGCCCGACAGACTTCGTCACGGCATCCAGCTCGACCACGCGGGAATACGAATCCAGATCCGCTCCCGGCTCGTTCAGCCCAATATGACCGTTCATGCCGAGCCCCACGTACATCAGGTCGATGCCGCCCTTTGCCGCAATGATCCCGTCCATTCTCTTGCATTCCAGCTCCAGGTCGTCCGCGCAGGCGTCAAAAAAGTGGATGTTGGCCTCGGGAATGGACAAAGGCGTGAAAAGCTTGTCGTACAGGAAACCTTGGCAGCTGCCGTCGTCAAATCGGTCAAGACCTGCCCATTCATCCAGACCGATGAAGCTGCACCGGCTGAAATCGACTTTTCCTTCCCGCGCCCATTCGACCAGGCGCCGGAATGTCCCGGCCGGGGTTTCCCCCGCGGGAAAACACAGGACCGCCTCGGGCTTCCGGTTCACGTAATCCGCGATGAACGCGGCCGTCTGCAGTGACATCTCTTCATAATTCTCGCATATTCGGATTTCCATGCTTCGCCTCCGGTCCGGCCTAAACGTCCTGCCAATGCAGCGGCGGCAAAATCTCTTTTTGCAGTTCGCACATTTCGTTGATCATGGCGACGGCATTGTTGTACGTCGACACGGTCGGGTCGAGCAAAACGGCCTGCAGGAGCTTGTTCCGCGACTGCTCCGTATACGCCTCGATGACCAGCTTATGGATCGCGCCCTGCACGCGGATCATTTCGGTGATGGCCTCGGGCAGCGCCTCCATCTGCAGCGGATGAATGCCGTTGCCGTCGGCATAAGCCGGAACCTCCACGACCATATCGTCGGGCAGCCCGGGAATTTTGCCCTGGTTGGGCATGTTGACCGTCAAATTGTCCTTCCTGACGCCGAACGCGATCGCCTCGATGATGGGAATAGCCTGCTCGTGGGACGGCTTCAAGTCGGCCTCTTCCAGGCTGAATCGCTTCCGCATCTCATTCGGGGCTTCCTCCGGGGCAAACAGCTGCTTTTCCTCCAGATGGGAGATGGAATAGACGAAATCCGGAATTTTGCCGCTCTTCCACGGGTCCTCGGTCCGCGGATCGTAAAAGTACTGCAGGCGCGTTCCCGCCAGAAATTCCTCGCTCCAGCGGATATACTCGCCGATGTGATTCGTGCCGGGATACGGGTACAAACCGTACGTTCTCAGCATGATCCTGGACAGGGCGATCTCGTCCCACATGGCGAGCCACGGAATCTTTCTTTCGTTTTCTTTAAGCAGCGGATACAGATCCTCGCCGGTTTTCCTGCTCTTGATGCTTTGAAACCAGGCAAAATGGTTCAATCCGCATGCAACCGTTTCCAGATCTTCTTCCGGCATTTGCAATATTTTGGAGAGCTGCTCGCGTCCCATGCCGATACCGTGGCACAAGCCTACGCATTTGATCTTCGTCAGCTTGGAGATCGCCTCGATGATCTTCGCTTCCGGATTGGTAAAGTTGATCAGCCAGGCATCGGGGCAAATCCGCTCCATCGCCTGCGCGATTTCGAGCATGGGAGGCAGGTTGCGAAGCGTGTGGAACATCCCGCCGGGTCCCCCGTTTTCCCCGTATATTTGCTTGAAGCCATACTTGCGCGGGACGTGAAAATCTTGCGACCAGTAGTAGTACCGGTTTTTCTCGATGGCCGTGATGACGAAATCGGCTTCTCGCAGGGACGCCTCCAGGTCGGTGGTGGAGGAAATCGACGGCGTTCTGCCGAGTTTCTTCGCCACATCCCTCGCATAGGTCTCACTGACCTTTAAAGCGTTCTTGGAAATGTCCATCAGGCAGATGTCCAGTTCCGCGCTGTTCAACCGGTCGCTCAGCAGAATATCGCGAATGGTGCCCGGGGCGAACGATACGCTGCCCGCTCCGATGACGGTGATTTTCAACCGCTTCGATGCGTTCATGTCCAGCCTCCCTTAGTTGAAAATTTTGAATTGCCCTGATGCGACTGACGACGATGAACAAATGTGATTTCTCTTTCAAGATAGCACTGCAGCGGGCTTCGCGGCTACGTTGAAACGATGCATATTTCGATTTAAAAATTGTATTTTTTCTACACGCTTCTCTGCGCTATAATAGTCTCAAAAACTTGGCGGGAGGCGGGGCCGGGTGGCTTTTGAAGATACGATCGATCAAATTCCGGTGCAGCGAGCGGACTTTCATCTTTCGGCCGACAATCCGATCGTCGTATTCGACGATACGTACCTGGACAGCCGTTCTTTCCTTTTCGACATGCACTACGATCTGGAAATCGGGATCGTATACTCGGGTAAGATGGTCCGCAAATATCAGTCCCACGAAGTCGAGCTCGGTCCGGGAGAAGTCTGGCTGTGCGGCTTCTGGGAGCCCCACGGCTTTCGGCTCAGCGAAGTTCCCTGCGAAGTGTTCTCCTTTGTGTTTTCCCCCGAAATTTTGGTAAATGCCTTGCAGCCGGAATTCAACTGGTTCGAACTGTTCAGCCTGCCGCCCGAGAAAAGGCTTCAGATTCCGGAGGAACGACGTGGGGATATTTTGCAAATCTGCGACAAGCTGAGGGTCATCCGGAACAGCAAAACGGAAATCGACATGCTTTGGAAAAAGCTTTGGATCCTGGAGATCCTGCTGTATCTTTCCCAAGAACGTCCGGACACGGCATCCCTTAAAAAATCGACCGAAACCCGGGCGTATCACGGAATTCAACCGAGCTTGCGGTTGGTGCTCCAATCAAAAAAGCTCGTCTCCACCCAGGACGCCGCCAAGGCGTGCCTGATGAGCACGAGCCAGTTTTCCAGATTGTTTCATAATTTGATGGGCATTTCCTTCTCCAAATTCGCTCTGCGCCACCGGGTGAAGGAAGCGGCAAGGCAACTGATCGCCACCGACGATACGATCAAGGAGATTGCCGCGGAATGGGGCTTTACGGATACAAGCCATTTCCACAACTGCTTCGTCAGCCATTTCTCCGTGTCTCCGAAGGAATACCGCAAGCTGCACAAACCGGGCAAACACGGCTAAATCTATTCCAACCACCCTTTGGTTTGGGCGATCCGAACGGCGTCCAATTTGTTTTTCGCTTCGAGCTTGTCCATGATCTCCGACATGTAGTTGCGGACCGTCCCGTGGCTCAGGAACAGCTTTTCTCCTATTTCTTTCATCGTGAGTCCTTGAGACGCATGCCGCAACACTTCCTTCTCCCGGGGAGTCAGCGGGTTCTGTTCTTCCCCGCGCCGTTGGGTCCAAGAAGCGCCGTTACACGCCCGCCCGGCACCGTCAGGCTGAGGTGGAGGATGTCATCTCGTCGGCATGACAAATGTCATATGAAAACGGGTAAGAAAAACCATCACGGAGAAATTCGTTCCCTGACG
>NZ_JBCNFP010000089.1:0-1267 GCF_050481165.1 Paenibacillus cisolokensis | reverse complement strand
TGATGCTAGACTTTAAATTGGACACGGAGAACCGAGAGTGCGACAATAAAAGCATTCATAATCGAGGTGTCCGAAATGACGAAAAAGTACGACAAGGAATTCAAGCTTCAAACCGTAAGACTCATCCAAGAAGAAGGAAAAACGGTGGCGCAGGTAGCCCGAGAAATGGGGCTGCATGAGAACACGTTGTACCGCTGGATCGCCGAATTCAAGAGTAGCGGAACTCAAGCCTTCCCCGGAAGCGGACAGCTTAAGCCGGAGGATAAAGCGCTACGTGACCTTCAGAAGCGAATTCGCGATCTGGAAGAGGAGAACGAAATCCTAAAAAAGGCCATGCACTACTTCGCAAAAGACCGGCGCTGATTTATCCATTCATCCACAGACACCGCTTGCAGTTCCGTGTCGCGAAGATGTGCTCCCTGTTCGGCGTTTCCAAAAGCGGTTATTACGAATGGACGAAACGCAAGGAAAGCAATCGCAGCAAACGTCGTAAGCAACTTGAGAAATTGATTCGCAGAATTTTCTTTGATTCCAGGCAGTTATACGGCAGCCCGAAGGTTTGGAACGCTTTGAAACATCAGGGCGTTCATGTGTCGCAGAAAACCGTTGCCCGCATCATGAAGGAACTTGGATTGAAATCCCGCACCGTCAAGAAGTACAAGGCCACTACAAATTCGAAACATAACATGCCGGTTTCGGAAAACGTCTTGAATCAGGCGTTTGCAGCGGAAAAGCCGAATCAGGTCTGGATGGCCGATATCACGTATATTCCAACAGATGAAGGTTGGCTTTATCTCTCCAGCTTGGAGGACCTCTGCACGCGCAAAATCGTCGGCTTCCATATGGACGAACGAATGACGAAGGAGCTTTGTTTGAAGGCCCTGGATCAGGCGTATCGCCTTCAGAAGCCCAAAGGGAACGTGCTGCATCATTCTGATCGCGGCAGCCAGTACGCATCCTCAGACTATCAGCAACGCTTGAAACAATATGGCATGACCGGCAGCATGAGCCGCAAGGGAAATTGCTACGATAACGCTTGTATTGAGTCGTTTCATAGTGTGCTGAAAAAAGAGCTCGTCTATTTGAATAAATTCAAAACGAGGAAAGAAGCCAAGGAGAAGATTTTTGAGTACATCACATGCTTCTATAATGGAAAAAGAATCCACTCCTCTATAGGGTATTTCACTCCAAATCAATTCGAACGTATGTTTCATCCGGCTGCGTAATTCTCTCGATTTTATGTGTCCAATCTATTGACAGAGGTCCA
>NZ_JBCNFP010000088.1:0-4231 GCF_050481165.1 Paenibacillus cisolokensis | reverse complement strand
TTCATAGCAACGAATATCACAATCGCTATTTGGTCAAAAATAGATGTTCCGGAATTGTAACGAATCTGAGCAACGCTATTTGCTTAAAAGTGATCGAATTCGGGCGAAATATCGAAAATAAGGTGGCTGAGATTCGTTAAATCTGAAAAAGCGGCTTTTGGGCAAAAATAAGGCTTGTGATATTCGTTAGAGTAACATTCTGTATGAGGTGAGCGTTCTGTCTGAGAATAACGTTCCGTCGAGAAACAGCGTTCTGTCTGAGAGTAACGCTTTGTCTGAGAAGCAAAATTTTGTCTGAATAAAGTTTCCGTCTGCGCGAACCGAACCTGAGCTATCCCCTCCGCTGGATGCCGAAGCGCTCGAACTGTTCATGCCTTGGTCGAACTCGCTTCCGGTCGAATATTGGACGTGTTGTGCCCGTTATGTCAGTGTGAGCGTTTCATGGTATGAAAGGAGGAAAAAAGGGGGCATGAAACCGATGGATAAACGGAAGAAAGCGGTGCTGCTCGGCGGGACGGGGTTAATCGGGAAGCAATTACTGCGCATTTTGTTGGAATCGGAGGCCTACGAGACGATCACTGCGATAGTGCGGAAGCCGCTTGCGGAGCACTCGAAGCTGCGGCAGGTCGTGTTGACCGATTTCGCGGCACTGGAGTCTCAGGCGGAAACATTCGAAGGGGCGGAAGACGTGTTCTGCTGCTTGGGAACGACGATTCGGCAGGCGGGGACGCGGGAACGTTTTCGCATCGTCGATTTCGACTACCCGGTGATGGCGGCGCGGCTGGCAAAGGCGGCGGGTGCGCAGCGGTATGTGCTCGTCTCATCGATGGGAGCGGACGCGGGATCGCGTTTCTTTTACAACAGGGTGAAAGGGGAGACGGAAGCAGCCGTTCGCGCGCTGCAACTGCCGATGATATCGATCATCCGGCCCTCGCTGCTGCTTGGGGAGCGGGAAGAGTTTCGGCTCATCGAACGTATGGGGGTAGCGATAAGCCGTCCGCTGACGCCTTTCCTGCGCAAGGCATTGCCGAAGATGTGCCCGATTGAAGCGCGGGACGTGGCGGCGGTCATGCATCGGGTGGCACAGATGTATACGCCTGGTGTGCATATTTACGAGAACGATCAGCTGCATAAGATGGCGCCTGGATCCCGAGCAGGAACGTAAGTCAAGGCAGGCGCCATATGACGCCACCGCAGTGAGTTTGTATATTTGAGTTTACATAACATCAATTATGTAAATCATGCGGTTCCAGATCGTTGGAGTTTATTCTAAACCTGAAACTTTTGTAACGGAATGGATGGTTTCACCAATCGCCGAAAACCATTGGACGAAAGCCGTTGTCGAAGAATCGAGGCGTGCCATTGATTCCACTATACAATTTCACAAAACCCGTATTTTGTACATATGTCTGTGCTTTGATCTTCAAGTAATATTTGAGACAATATCGGTACTGTCTAATGAAGCCCGCAAATCGAATGGGTTTGTGACACAAACATCTCCAGTTTAAACATTTTACCGCCAACACCGAGCACCATACCTTCACTCTGATGTTCAATCGCAGCGGATGCCATCGAATTCGCAAATCCCGTCACAGGCACTGCGGAACCCGCACCAGCCCATTGGGCAAACTTATCGTACACCCCCATGCTGGTCAGAATGACAGAAAGGAGTATCATAACCGCCACGGTAGGGTCTCCAGCTTTTTTCTCATCAAAGCCGCCCCAATGCACAAACATTTCCTGGATGGCTTGTCCAACCAAACAAATGGTCCCGCCAGCTATAAACGCACGAATGAAGTTTTTGAGTATGGGCCTCGGAGGTTCGACGCTTTGCGCCAATTCTTTATATTCCTGTTGTACCCGCGTTAAATTTTTCTTTATATTATTTGCCATGAACATCCTCCTCGATTTTCAGCTGACGTATAATTGGCGAATTGTTAACGAATCAGCAATGGTTTAACTTCATCAATAATCTTTTCTAACGCTTTTGAACATTGCTCGTACATCTGCTTTGTATTTTGTTCTTTGGTAGATAAGCCAAACATTTCGAGATCCGCTTCACACTTTTTCAATGTTGCAAGCAACGCGGCTTTTTTCTGGGGATTCGGTACTTTGATCTGATCATCAAATAAATCAACGTATAGCTGGCCATAGGAATCCACCTGTCCAAGAAATACGTTATCAATCGAAACACCTAATTTCTCCAGTTCCGTATCCAGCCATTGCCTGTTTAGACCTATCGTGGCAAGCGGCTCGTCCATTATTTTTCCATCCATAATGACCGTTTGAGGCTCTTGTTCCGGCCCGACATTTATTCCCAGGTGTTTAGGCGTTAACGGTTGGTTTTCCTTGGTTAAAAGAACGCTAATGTCACCGCTCGGCTCCATGACTGCGAATTCAACATCGGCAGCTTTGAACACATTTTTTTTTCGAAGCTGTTTCATAAGTTCATCCGTGGTAATCCTTTCTTTTTTTAGGTTATCCTCCATGATCTTGCCGTCCTTAATGAGCACTGTTGCTTTGCCGTCGAATAGGTCTCTTGCCGTTTTGCTTTTCAGCTGTAAAAATTCAATCCCTAAAGAAACAACGGTCCAAACCGTCATCGCAACCAAGCCCAGATACCAAGTGGACTCCAGATCCAACGAAACGTAAGCTGCAAGGTTGCCGATCGTGATTCCGGTGATATACTCAAACAATGAAAGCTGTGATACCTGTCGTTTACCCAATATCTTCGTTAGGACAAAAAGAACCCCCATAGCCAATAACGTTCGCAAAGCGATTTCTACCCAATCCGGCATAATATTACCATTCCTTTCCAATCACATTAATCGACAAAGGTAAGTATGTCCCTATTCCATTATTTCCACGCATTTCCATCTGAAAATTTTTCTAACGTATGCTTTTGTTGCGAGACGGAAATATTAATTTCGGTATTGGGAGAATGTAAGCATCTATTCCTATTACCCGTGAAACATTATCCTATCCTAAGGTAAAGGAGGTGACGTTCCGTGACAGTTGCTTCTCAAGTGAAAACGTGCGTAGCATCTTTAAAAAGTGCTCAGGCGAGTCTGGAACAATTTGCTTTGGAAACACAAAATCAAGAAGCAAAATCGCTCTTTACGAATGCGGCCCAACAAACCCAACAAATCGTGCAGCAAGTAGAAAGCCGCGTACAACAGTTGGAAAATGAAGAACCTCAATATAAGGGGTTTTAAGAAAAACAGACAAACCATGAATATTGAGGACATGGCTTGTCTGTTTTCATCGGTGAACAGATTAGAAAAGAGATCAAACCCTACAAGTTGAGTAGGGTTTGATCTCTTTTCGCCACTATTCTTTTGTTTAGACAGCTAACCTTGGATAAACCTAAACACTGCCGCCCCCATCGCGACTGCTAAAGTTGACAGTATCCAAGTTCCCCCTCGGCCCAACGCACGCCCATGGCTACGGCCGCCAAATGATGAAGGTTGGAATTGAATGCCGATCTTTTTTCCCCATTCGCTTCCCTTGGGCGCTGTCCTATTGGAGTTGCCGAAATCATAGATTGTTGTATTCGATGGTCAGGAAGCTTTTACTGGAGGCATCAATATCGGGGATGAATATACCGGATTAAAGTCGAATGTCGGCTTTTGACGCGACACCCATATTCGAATAGTGGGTTAACCTGCAAACGAACTGCAAGCAGTCTTCGACGCCCATTGGAATATCGCGCCTTACTTTGTGCCAGATGCAGACATTATTATGGCGATTAAAGCAGCTTTGGTTCGCGGTGTCCGAGTGCGCTTAGTTCCCCGCCACGTGGTATCGATCATCGTTGGAGCTGCAAGTCGGACCTACTATGGAGAACTTTTGGAAGCCGGGGTTCATATCTACCTCTACAATAAAGGCGTGTTGCATGCGAAGTTAATGATCATTGACGGAGAAATTGCCGAGATAGGCTCCTCAAATTTTGATTTAAGAAGCTACCGTCTGAATTATGAAGTGTGCGAAGTTGTGTACAGTTCTGAAGTAGCACGAAAACTGGCGGAACAATTCGAGCATGATCTTGCGGACTCCATTCCCTTACGGATGGAAGTCCCGCCTCAACGCACGCATTTGCAGCGGATTCTCGATCAAACGGCGTGCTTGCTTTCACCAATCATTTGATGAAAGAGGAAATGAAAAGTTGTTTCTTCAATTCTCAATTGAGTTCTTCCTGAATCCGTGATAGTTCTTCTGTGAAAAAGAAGAA
>NZ_JBCNFP010000087.1:0-1507 GCF_050481165.1 Paenibacillus cisolokensis | reverse complement strand
GCACAGTGGAAAAACTCTAGACGGAACCGGGCAATCGTATACCCTTGATGGACCGGTTCGCAACAGTCTCGCTTGAATCTCTCGTAGAGATTGTAGGCGAGCAGCTTGATGAGCAGGTCGATTTCATTAGCGGTAAAGTCACCGGTAGCGATTCGATCGATGGAAAAGCCGCGTTTGGCTTCTTTGATATAGTTCTCCATGCAGCAACGCTGGTTGTAAAAGCGCCAAAGGTCGATCGGCTCCCACTCGAGATTGGTGACGATCGCTTCGTAATGCCAGTCCGTATCGAGGAGAAGCCGAGCTTGATCGCCGTCAAACACCTGCGCTTTACGAATCACCACAACGCGGCGCGGTTTCTTCCATGAGGTGGCTTGGTAGATCAGGGTGATCCCCTCGATGACCCAATCCTCATCGACAAACCGCTTCCAGTAGCGGCATCGCCCTACTTCGGCCTGAAGTCGCTGCGTCCATTTCAATTTCCCGACATACCCGATTCGCTTGGCTTCCCATAGGCTGTAGAAGTCTTCGCCGCCAAATCCCTTGTCAAACCGGGCGTACTTTACCGGACGGTCACCAAGCAACTCAAAGATCTGACGGAGGAAGGCGGCTGCATCGGTGGAAGCGTGCGTATTCCCAGCACGCAGTACTGCATTCAGGCACAGGCGCGACTGGCCCTCAAACGCCATCAGCGGATGGTAACTTTTACGTCCGGGTTTGTGGGGATTCGTGCCGACTGCCGCCCCCTCTTGGTGACCGTATACCGTTTCTACCGTGGAGTCTAGGTCCACGATGAGTTCAGAAGGCAGACAGGGTGCAATAATCTGCTGATTCAGCTTTCGCAAATCCAGCGTTAAGGTTGGGCGGGTCTTGCTGAGTCGATCCAGTTCCTTATATAGCAGGGTGTGATGCGGACAGCGCCCGCCGAGAAACCGCCGGATGAGCGCGTCATGTTGCAGCCTGCGGAAATGAAAGAGGCGTTCGCATCCGAGTATCCAGCCGACAATGAGATAGAGCAGGATGCGGAAAACAGGGAACAGGGAATTGCCTTGCTTGGTACAATTTAAATTCTGCAAAGCCTTACCGAGCTTGATTTTTTCGAGATATTCCAGAAAGATTTTGCTTCCTCCAACATTTGAGGCGTTTTGCAAGGTAAATTCGGTCTTGATTTTGCTGACGGGTGTGGTAGACTTCATCTAAAAGGTGCTCCTTTCTTTGTAGGTGATGTTCTGGACAAACACCATTCTACCAAAGAATTGGAGCCCTTTTCTTGTTTTTCAGACGATGTTACTTTCGAAATTCAGGCTAAGTTAAATTCTATTCGAGATGATTTGCTTAAACAGTGATCTTTGTATTGCTGGGGATTAGGAAGAGTAGAGAATAAGGGAGCTAAATTTAATGGTTCCCTTATTTATTATTTTGACGGAGTATCAAATATGCAATGCAAAAGCATATGCGGGAGGAATTCGGACGCTTGAGTGATCCGGGGTGTATTCGCTAATATAAAAAT
>NZ_JBCNFP010000086.1:0-3321 GCF_050481165.1 Paenibacillus cisolokensis | reverse complement strand
GTCGTACTTTCGAAATTCAGGATAAAAAAATGTTCTGAACAGGAAGGAGGAGGTGGTAACCAAATACATAGGTAGAACCGTTGAGATCATCTATCAAGATAAAGGTGAACGATTTAGTAAACGACGTGTCCATCTGTATTCCCAAGAAAAAGACTGGGTGAAAGGTTATTGCTACAAAGCCGGTGAGATGCGAACATTCCATGTCAATCAGATTTATGCCGTTGAACCAGTTCACATGGTGATTTGAATTGACTTGTTTTTTTGTAATATAATGTTTGTACTCTTTGGGATAACATAGGGAGGTGGAAATTTGAAACAACGATATAAAGTTTCTCTTGTTGTGTTCGTGGTTGTTGTAGTTGCTGCCATTGCAATCGGGTTCGGGTTGGCCGGGAGCAATAAACAGAAGAGCCATATATATGTGATGCCTGATGGGTATATTGGGTGGGTTCAGATTATTTATAATCAAAAGGATAGTCCCGAACTTCCGAAAGAGGGAAAGGCATTCCTTCATAACATCCCGAAAGATGGGGTGTTGAGGACATCCAGTCCTGCGACTTCTGGAGGCATGACATTTTATTACGCTGATGAACAAGGCAAGCGTACTGAAATCAGTTCGGATATGATTCAAGGCCAGTCCATTGGAACGAAGGAAATCAAACGTTCAGATGGCACAATGGAAGAAGCGCAAGTAAACTCTTTTTTTGTGGGAACGGAACAGCAGTACAAGGAACAAATTCCGAAAACGCAATAGGCCAATAACATTTAAGCCCACCAGTGGGCTTGCTTTGTTTTCGGTCAAGCAGGAGAAATTCGAAGTATTGTTGTCCGGTGAAAATAAAGTATTAGACCGTATGTGTTGATCTAGCGGCGATCGTCGTTGTTGGAGACCGTCAGCTTCAAATAAATAAGTGTTAGACTCTGAACTTGAAGAGAAATCAAAGAGAAAACCTCCATCAGTAGGATTCCGATAACCCAGCTATCATTAAAATTAGCTTAACGCTTGTCTCCAGTCTACAACATTGTTTTCGCGGTCTAAACTTTATTTTCACTGGACAATAGTTCGCTCGGCGGTTGTATAGGGCAGCCTCTCATCACCTTTATTAATGAAGGCGGGATGATCACAAACAAAGGATATGGACGGTCCTTAGTTTGTGCGTCCATCACCCATCTTCAAAAAAGTAAAGGAGATGAATGCCGATGGCAAATATCGTAGAAGTTCGCACTACTGCTTTTATCCCTGACGATTGGATTGAGTTTATGCGGACGACCGAGGTCCGTATCTTGTACAAAGGCAATAATCGCGGGTTCACTTACTACACGGAGAATCAACCGGATCTATGGAAATTGGCTCAACACCTTGTGGTGAACTTCGCGGAAGGATCAGTCAAGCATTACCCTGGCGTAGGTCCAACGGTTGAGCGTACGGTGGACATCGATACTGGTGAAGTGATCCGGCCTGATATCACGGGACAAGCATCTTCTGACGGAATTCAAATGAATTATGTCGCATGGGCCTCTGACAAGAGCTATGTCAACATCCACGTCAAAGCTGCTGTCAACATTCCGACATTTAATCCGTCTCCGAATATTGATTGGGAATATGACTTCTGGGTTTATCGGGATGGCCGGGTGCGGGTTCTTGGGAAACACGATGCTTATCCAGCGCATGAGATTTATAAGCGCGTTGATTCCGGAACGCCAGTTACACTTCATCAGTATGATCCGAGGCCTGCAGGTTACAACGTGTACACCGGCTTAATCACCTTTAACCAAGTTGTAGACATCACGAAGTAAACAATTGAAGCCGGAGAGATCGTACGTCGAGGAAGCACCTCTAACTGGACGATAGTCCATGTTGGGGGTGCTTTTCTTAAAAGATTACGAGAGAAGTTTCTGTTTTTCGGATCTTCACATTCCACTTCGTGAATATTTCGGTGCCAGGGAGCCATTGAGTTAATGAGTGAGAGCCACTTCGTTAATTATTTAGAGCCACGCTGTTAATGGCGAGAGCCACATTGTTTTTATGTCAAAGTATGCAAGCTCCCCCTTCCGTCCCCCTCTCGGGGGAAACGCAGGGAGCACACCCCCTGCACCCCGTCACTCGCCGTGCGGCAGGCCCAGCAAGGCTTTGCTGGACCATGAAGAGTGTGTAGAACGAGAGGTCGCCAGTCAAGGCTGAAATGAACGCTTCGCGGCCTTGACTCGCTTACTGCATACGGAATACAGAATTGTCGAATTTAGCGGTGGCTCTCCCGACTAACACAGTGGCTCTATTTCATTAACATCTTGGCTCTCACTCATTAACCGTGCGGCTCTGCCGCGCCGAAATAATCAACTTCGCGATGAAGAGGTCGACGAAATCTTCCGCCAGGTGCAGAAGCGGGAGCTCACCGAAGGTCTTCCGGTTACCGAACGTTTCCGAAACGTGCTTCGCTCGTTTTACTCGACCGATCCGCTCTTTATCGCGGATATGTATGACCCGGTTCTCAACCCCGACGGCTGTATCGACCGGCTATCGGCCGATGATGCTGCGGCGATCGACCGCGTTCTGGCGATGATCGACGCCGGTGAGATCGTTCCGTATTGGGCAAAGGAGGAAGCGGGGGTTATTTAAGAGAGGGAGGACCGTCCGGCGTTGCCGGGCGGTTTTTTCTGCTTAGAACGGGACTTTATTGTAACTCGCGTCCGAGAGATCAAAAACTTTATTGTCCAAAAAACTTTATTGTCATTTCGAGAACAACACATTATTGTGATGAGCTCGATGGCCGGTGATGCCATTATTTACAGGCTCCCCGCGTGTGGTTTATACTGGACGTAATACGATTCACTTTTTATTTTTCTTTGCTGTCATATTTTCAGCGAGGTAGTGTCAAGAAGTTTGTGTAACGTAGTAGATATATCCAGAAGTGGTTGCGTGAACGCATAGTGTTTGAATGTTCTGACACCTTGGCGAACATAGCCCAAGCGTAGGCGGGGGCGCTGGTTTTTTATTCCACCGATGTTGCAGTCGTGGGATAACGCTCCTCGAACATCTGTACCAGCTTTTCCTTGACACCCGGCTGACCGAAACCAGTAGTGACGCGGTTAGCATAACGCTCGTTGTAGTCCATGATGTCGAGGTAAATGATCTTCTCCACCGCGTCGATATTGGTTAAGCTGTTCATCGGCTTCAGTCGCTTACGAAATTCTTTGTTCATTCGCTCGATTGGATTTGATGTATAGATGGCATTTTTAATTTGCGGCGGGTACTTGTAAAACGTCAGCAGCGTATCCAATTGCTCCTCCCAGGATTGAATCTCTTTCGGATACTTCTTGCCC